>NZ_DAINOE010000042.1:0-29737 GCF_036735525.1 Arsukibacterium sp.
ACGACAACCGGAATCACAATCCGGGGCTCTACCAACTGAGCTACAATCACCACTTAATACGCTATATTTTAACGCAGTTTGCTCATTGCACCAGATTTTTTTTTACAACCGCAGTTAATCGATGGTTTTCTGAGCAACACCGCAATTTCAGTATGCTATGCTGGAAATGCACGTTAACTCTATTTTTGAACCAGGAATTGTTATGGAAGAAATGACTACTCTATTGACTGATAATCATGAGTTGTTACTCAGTTATATTGTTCGAATCGTCGCCGCTATCGTTATTTTTTATATTGGTCGCATGGTTGCACGAGGTTTGTCTGGCTTAATGGAAAGGGCATTATTATCACGTTCTGTTGATAAGGCAGTGGTGTCGTTCTTATCAAGTATCGTTTACGCCTTAATTTTAATTGCCACTGTGTTGATGGCTTTATCGCAAATTGGCGTGCAAACGACCTCCTTTATTGCCATTCTTGGTGCGGCCGGTTTAGCAGTGGGTCTGGCCTTGCAGGGCTCACTGGCGAATTTTGCCTCAGGTGTGCTGATTATCCTGTTCCGTCCGTTTAAATCCGGCGACTTTATTGATGCCGGTGGTATTACTGGTACTGTGGATAAAATTGAAATCTTTCAAACAATTATGAAAACGCCTGACAATAAAAAGGTGTTAATTCCTAATGCGCAGATCACCGGCAGTGCTATAACGAACTTTTCGGCCGAGCCAACCCGGCGGGTTGATTTAGTCATCGGTATTAGTTACGACTCTGATTTATTAAAAGCCAAACAGTTGCTGCAGCAAATTCTGAAAGAAGATAAGCGGGTATTAGCCGAGCCAGCAGCCAATGTTGCGGTTTCCGAGCTGGCCGATTCATCCATTAATTTTGTCGTTCGCCCCTGGGTTAACGCTGCAGACTACTGGGCCGTATACTGGGATACTTTGGAAAAAGTTAAACTGACCTTTGACGAACAGGGCATCGGCATTCCATTTCCTCAGATGGATGTACATATCAAAAATCAAGCGAAGGAGTAATGATGAAGTTGTTATCGACTCTGGCTGTTGCAGCAATGGCGGCCAGTTCGCCCTTGCTGGCGGCTGATACTAAAGTGTGGCAAACCTCTGCAGAGTTGGGCGCTATTACCACCTCAGGTAATACCGTTGGCACCTCAGTCACGGGCAAAATAGACGCCAGGCAGGATTTAGAGCAATGGAGTAATCAATATATCTTCAGCGCTTACTTTAAAGAAGATGAAAAAACCAATGCTGATGGTGAGCGGGTAAAAGAGCGTTCAGCAGAGCGTTACCTGATCTCCGGCAAAGGGGCCTATAAATTGAATAAGGAGCATGACAACCTGTTTGTGTTTGGCTCGCATACCGATGACAAGTTTGGTGCCTTTGAGACATATACAACACTGGCGGTCGGTTATGGTACCCGTTTATTCGATGCCGAACACCAAAGTCTGGATGTTGAAATAGGTCCCGGTTATTTCCGTGGCAAAAGAGCCAATGAGGATACGGAAAGCGGCTTGATTGCCCGTGGCGCCGCGTCTTATAAATGGCAACTTAGTGAATCAGCGGCTTTTACCCAAACCCTGAGTATTGAATACGGTGATGATAATACCCGAACCGTTGCTGAATCCGCTATCAGTGCTCGCATTAACAACGCGATGCAAATGAAGGCGGCGTTTTTAGTGCAAAATGATTCAGATGTACCGGTAGATAAAAAACGTACGGATACCCAAACTTCGTTGACGCTGGTGTATTCGTTCTAAGCAGCATATCTGAATAGCCAACAGGCAAGGCCGCTATTATGGCTGGCTTTGCCTGTCGCCTGTTTCAGCTGTGCTATAGTCTGAAACTAGCATCCGCCAGCTGAACAGAGTGAATGGCTAACCATGTTTAAATCAAACAAACAGCATCAGTTATTGCGCTACTACCCGTTACTCGGCGCCTCGCTATATCTGGTGTTTGGTTGGGCCTGGGTGGCTTTTAGTGATGGCCTGCTAGCCTGGTTGGTTGACGACCCTCAGCTGCTGATGCGTTATCAAACCTATAAAGGCTTGTTTTATATTGTACTTACTGCTGGCATGGCTTGGTTTTTACTGCAGCAGCAACATCTTTATGCCCGTCACTTAGCGGCGTCTGAAAAGGCATTTAATCAGACCTTTGATCATGCAGCGGCCGGCGTGGCATATGTAGCCCCAGATGGCCGTTTGGTCAGGGTTAATCAGGCGTTTTGTCAGTTGATGGGGTATAGCGAGCAGGAGTTGGCGGCAATGGGCTTGTCTCAACTTACGCATCCGGCTGAGGTAATGACCGATCAACAGCAGTGGCAGCAACTGGTGGCGGGTAGCAGCAAGCGTTACAGCATTGAAAAACGCTATTTACGTAAAGATGGTCAGCAGTTGTGGGCGCGTTTATCAGTGGCATTAGCCGACAGTGAGCCGGTAAAGGTGATTTGTGTGATTCAGGATATCTCATCCTTAAAACACACCCAACAGCAATTACAGGAAAGTGAGTTAAGGTTCAGAACCTTGCTTGATAATACCCCCCAGATTTCAGTGCAGGGGTACGATGAGTTTGGCACTACCATTTACTGGAACCGGGCCAGTGAACTGATTTATGGTTATTCAAAAGAAGAAGCTCTTGGGCAAAACCTGCTGCAATTAATTATTCCCCCAGCCATGCATGCCGGCGTTAAGCAGGCCATTTATGATATGGCCAGTAGCGGCGAGGCCCGGCCGGCGGAGGAGTTAAGTTTACGGCGTAAAGATGGCAGCATTGTCGAAGTGTATTCGGCACATGCCGTGGTGCAATTGCCGGATAAAAGGCCACAAATTTATTGTATAGATTTGGATTTAACAGAGCGTAAACAGCAGCAGGCGGAGCTGGCCTTTTTAGCGGAGTACGACCCCTTAACACATTTACCGAATCGACATTTCTTTAACCAGCAACTGGAGCATTCGCTCAAAGTTGCCCGTCGCGATCAGCAAGGGATAGCGGTGCTGCTGCTGGATCTTGATCATTTTAAAAATGTTAATGATAGCCTGGGTCACAACAGTGGTGATCAGTTATTACAGCAGGTTGCTGATCGTTTACGCTGTTGCTGTCGGGAGTCTGATACGTTGGCGCGACTGGGGGGCGATGAATTCGGTTTGTTGCTGGAGCGCATTCCGCAGGCAGAGGATGCGGCGCGTTTTGCGCAGAAGGTGCTACAACAACTGGAGACGCCCTTTATCTTAGCGGCCGGACAGGAATTAACCATAGCGGCCTCGATTGGTATTAGTTTGTTTCCGCAGCATTCTGATACGGTAGAAAGCCTGATCCAGGGCGCCGATGCCGCCTTGTATAAAGCCAAAGCGGAAGGGCGTAATACCTATAGTTATTTTTCTGACCAACTGACTGAAAAAGCCCGGCAGCGGCTGACCTTGGAAGCCCGCTTGCGTCAGGCCATTAAGTTACAGCAGCTCTGTTGTTATTATCAGCCGCAATTGGATATCACCAGTGGCCAGATGATCGGCGCTGAATTATTGATCCGTTGGCTTGACCCGGAAGTGGGTCTGATACCGCCGGATCAGTTTATTCCTGTGGCCGAGTCATGCGGTCTCATTCATGCCATTGGTCACTTTGTGTTGCAGCAGGCCTGTGAGCAGGGCCAGCGCTGGTTAAACATGGGGTTGCCAGCATTACGTCTGGCGGTCAATGTGTCACCACAACAGTTCGCCAAAGGTGATTTGCAACAGCAGGTACTGGATTTACTGCAAAAAACCGGTTATCCGCCGGCCTCTCTGGAGCTGGAAGTGACAGAAAATGCTCTGATGGCAGATGAAGATCGGGTGGTCGAAAGCATGCAGGCGCTGCGAGAGCTGGGTATTCGTTTAGCGGTAGATGATTTTGGTACTGGCTATTCTTCGCTGGCCTATTTAAAACGTTTACCGCTGGATTTGCTGAAAATTGACCGGCGTTTTATTGAAGATTTAGCGGTCACCTCGGATGACCGGCAAATTACCAAGGCTATTATTGATCTGGCGCACACCCTGAAATTTGAAGTACTGGCCGAAGGGGTAGAAACGCAAAGTCAATTAGCGGTGCTAAAACAGATGCAGTGCGATTACTATCAAGGCTATTATTTCAGCCGGCCTTTACCCGAAGCGGAATTTACCGCCTTGTTGCAGCAACATGCCAAGGTCGTCATGCCCTAAGTGCTGATACTCAGTTTGCTATAACCCAGGCCTTGCTGTTTTTCGACGCGGATTTGCAGTGGAATACGCTGCTTCAGTGCTTCGACATGGCTGATTATCCCCACCATCTTGCCACTGGCATGTAGCTGATCTAAGGCTAATAATGCCATTTCCAGGGTATCAGCATCCAGGGTACCAAAGCCTTCATCTAAAAATAACGAATCAATGCGGGTATTGCTGCTGACCAAATCTGACAAGGCCAGCGCCAACGCAAGACTGACCAGAAAACTCTCACCGCCGGACAAGGTTTTGGTGTCACGGGCACTGTCAGCCTGCCAGGTATCAATAACCAGTAACTCAAGTTCTGCTTGTGGATGCCGTGCCAGCTGATACCTGTTATGCAACCTTTGCAATTGCTGATTTGCTAGCGTAATTAGTTGTTGCAGGGTGAGGCCCTGAGCAAAGCGGCGGTATTTAGCACCATCAGCTGACCCAATTAAACCATTTAAACGCTGCCAGTGTTCCAGTTGCTGCTGTTGCTCAGCAATTTGCTGCAGTAATTGCTGCTGTTGCTGGCGTCTTTCCCTGTCGCTACTCAGTTGATGCTGCAGCTGACCTTGTTGTGCGCTCAGCTGTTGTGAGGCCTGCTCTAATTGCTGCAACTGCTGCTGCAATGTCTGCAGCGGTAAGTCTGTCAATTGTTGTTGCGCTAACTGCTCACGTTGCTGTTGCCGGTCGCTGAGCAAACGTTGTATTGCCACCTTAGCTTGTTGCAGCTTGAGTTGTAACTGGCTGAGCTCTGTCAGTTGTTCATCCGTCAGTAAGGCGGCACTATAGGCTACCTCATCGGCAAATTCACTGGCTGCCAGCGCCTGTTGCCACTGCACTGTGGCTTGTTGCAGTTGGCTGTGTGCCTGCTGACTTTGGCGTTGCAATGCCAGTTGCTGACCTTGCCACTGTTGTAAATGTTGTTGCAGTTGCTGGCGTTGCTGTTCGATAGCCGACAAGTCAGGGATGCGGTCTGTGTTTGCCGGGGGCGGTTGCTGTAATGCCTGCCATTGTTGCTGCCACTGGCTGAACTGTGTGTTCAGCGCAGCCTGTTGCTCGCCCAATATTTGCTGTTTTTGCTGCGCCATCAGCAGCTGATGTTGCAGCTCGGTTTGTTTCCTCTCACACTCTTGCTGCTGCTGCGCTAACTGTTGCAGCTGTTGTTGTTGTTGTTCTAATTGTTGTAGTTGCCAGGCCGTCGCATCCAGTTGCTGTTGTTGTTTTAATAACGCCTGTTGCAGCAGGCTGCTGTTTGGCTGTTCAGGTTCTGGCAAAGTATCCGCTGTAGGTGTTGGCAGTAGCACTGCTAATTGTTGCTGCAGCTCACTCAGTTCAGCCTGTTGCAGCTGCTGTTGTTGTTTTAATTGTGCAATTTCGCTTTGTAGCGACGCTTGTTGGGTACGCCCGCTTTCGCCCGCGCTTTGTACCTGGCGAAGTTCGGCTTCTTTGTCTGCCAGTTGTTGGGCAGTGGCTGAGCTATTTAGTTGCTGATACTGGCTGACTGCCGGATGGGCGGTACTGCCGCAAAGGGGGCAGGGTTGCTCAGGCTGTAATTGTGCTCTGTGCTCTGACAGCTGCATTATCAGTTGTTGCTGGGCCAGCAGCTGCTTTTTATCCGCGATCTGTTCGCTCAGCTGTTTAAACTGTTGCCTTAGTGCGGTTAGCTGCTGTGCCAGTGGCACCAACTGCTGCTGCTTATCTTCAAGTTGCTGCTGGCGGCTAGCAAGTTGCTGTTGCCATTTTTGCTGTAGTAGCACAAGTCGTTCGGCTTGTTGCAACTGATACAGTTGTTCACGTTGTTGCTGTTGTTGCTGGCGTAAGTTGGAGATATCACCCACTTGTGCCAGTAATTGTTTATGCAGTTGCTGCAACTGTTGTTGCGTCTGTTGCTGCTGCTCTACAATGGTACTCAGGCTAGTTAATTGCTGGTGCATATTCTGCTGCTGTTCAGTCAGCTTAAGCTGCTGTTTTTCGGTCTGTTGCAGCTGGGAAGCTAAATACTGCCTGCCCTGCCATAACAAGCGCCCATGCTGAATAGTCGCGCCAGCGATCTGCTGCTGCAGCTGTTGTTGCTCGGTATTAAGTTGTTGTTGCCGTTGCTGAGCCTGCTGCATGCTGTGGTATAAAGGCGCCAGCTTACTGGCGGGCTGGTGTTGTTGCAGCCTGAGCAATGCGGGTTGTTGCCGGGCTTGCTCGGCGCTGAGCTCTGCCGCTTCCTGCTGGCTTTTCGCCAGAGCCTGCTCTGCGGCAATCAGTTGTTCAGTCCATTGTACTAACTGGCGCTGTTTGTTTATGGCGGCGTGTTGCTCAGTCTGGCGACTGGCGACGGCGCTGAGCTCTGCTTGTAAAGAGCGTTGTTGCTCGTCAGACAATAACTCGGTGGCCGAGGCTTTGGCTTGTAGCAACTCTAAGCGGGTTTTTTGCTCACGTGCATCGGCAAACACTTGCTGTGAAATGCGGCCATAAATATCGGTGCCGGTCAGCTCTTCCAGTAACTCGGCGCGCTGGTTGGCATCGGCATTTAAAAAGGCCGCAAAATCGCCCTGTGCCAGCAGCATAGATTTGGTGAAGCGGCCAAAGTCCAGCCCGGTTAGCTCACTCACTAATTTAAGTTTTTCATTGGTTTTTTCCGCCAATATGGTGCCATCAAGCCTGGCCAGTTCTACTTTTGCCGGCTGCAAATTGCCCTCGGTCTGGCCTCTGGCACGGCGCTGACTCCAAAAAGCCCGATAGCCTTGACCGGCGACTTCAAATTCTACTTCTGCCAGACATTCACTGGTATGGCGGGTCATCAGCTCATTGCTGGTAGGCGAGGTTTTAAGCCTGGGGGTCTGGTGATACAGCGCCAGACAGATGGCATCTAATAGTGTGGTTTTACCGGCGCCGGTAGGACCAACAATGGCAAATAAATTGGCATCAGAAAATGGCGGTTGCCGAAAATCAATCAGCCAGTCACCACGAAGTGAGTTAAGGTTCTGCAGCCGCACCAACAGGATTTTCATAAGCTGCTGCCATCTGGTTTGGCGATGTTATTGCTGGCATCCTGCACCTGTGCTAATACCTGGTGGTGCAAAATGGTCAATTGCCGTTGTTGCAGCTCATCCAGCGACTCGTTGCTCAGGCGCGCTTGCCAGACATCTGCCGGGGCCAGTTCGGCCAGACTGGTTTGCTCCAGCTGAGGCAAGCTGTTGTCACTGCTGCTGCGCTCCCGCCTTAGCCTGAGTAACTCTACCGGCAGTTCGCTTAACAGCTGTTCTACCCTGGGTTGTAAATCGCTAAGGTAGCCATCCACGCTACTGATCACCAGCTCCAGCCACAGCCGCGCATCCGGCGCCAGGCTGTCCTTGGGCAGTGTCGTCAGCACCTGTGCTACGGCTGAGGTTAAGCCGGCTATATCGGTTTTAATGCTGGCTAACGGCTGAAAACAGGGAATATTGACAGGACTAACGGTTTTTTGCTGCTCGTTAAATTCAATGAGCCACAACAGTTTTTGCTGGCGGGCTTCATCAAAACTGAGCGGAATTGGCGAACCACTATAGCGGATGTCGTTGCTGCTGTTCAGTTGTTGCGCCTGATGAATATGGCCAAGGGCAATGTAATCCGCTGGCGGAAAGGCACTTGCCGAAAACGCTTCTAAAGTGCCGATATAAATATCGCGCACCGATTCTGATTGGCTGACACCCACAGTGGTCAGGTGACCGGTCATCACCACCGGTAATTGCAATCTGTGCTGTTGATTATACTGCTGAGCTAACTGAAACAGCTGTTGATAATGTCGGGCAATCGCCTGTTGCAAATCCTGCTGCTTTTGCTGGCCACTTTGCCCTGCCTGGCTTTGCAGTAAGTCGCGTGAGCGTAAAAACGGCACCGCGCCCAGCAAACAGCCGGGCTGGCCGGCGCTATTTTTCAGGATCAGCAGTTGCTCAGCGGGCTCGGCTGGGATGGCCGGCACCACACTGGTATGCAATTTAGCCAGTAACTGTTTGCTCTCGGCCAGCACGGCAGGGGAGTCATGGTTTCCGCCTAATATTACCAAATGGCAGCCCGTTGGCTGTAAATCGACAATAAACTGGTTATACAGCTCGCGGGCATAGCTGGGCGGGGTAGCGGTATCAAAAATATCGCCGGCAACAAGCAGCGCATCCACTTTTAGCTCGTTAATTTGCGCCACTAACCAACGCAGAAAAGCCGCATGCTCAGCCGCGCGGCTTTTACCAATAAAATGCTGGCCCAAGTGCCAGTCGGAGCTGTGGAGAATTCGCATGCCAGCATTACCCGCTTAAAAACCCGTTTAGCTAAAGTAAAAAGCCTGACGAGTCAGGCTTTTTACTTAGTTGTCGTTACATAACTAAAAATCTTAGTCTAGAACGGAATGTCGTCATCAAAGTCGATTGGTGGTTCCATTGGCGGCCGCTGTTGCTGCGCCGGTTGCTGATAACCGCCTTGTGGCTGAGCTGGCTTTTGGTAGCCACCTTGCTGAGGTGCGGCCTGAGCTGGCGCTTGCTGGTAGCCACCTTGTTGCGGCTGCTGATACCCACCCGCTTGTTGCGCTGGTGCTTGTTGCTGTGGCGCCCGTTGCTGGTAACCGCCTTGCTGGCCGCCGCCCATGCCGCCACCCTGCTGCTGGCCGTCACCGCGGCCATCCAGCATTTGTAATTCGTTAGCAACGATTTCAGTGGTATAGCGTTCTACACCGTCTTTATCGGTCCACTTGCGGGTTTTCAGCTTGCCCTCAAGGTATACTTTGCTGCCTTTACGCAGATACTCACCGGCAATTTCTGCCAGGCGCTGATAAATAACTACCCGGTGCCATTCTGTTTGCTCTTTTTTTTCATTAGTGGCTTTATCGGTCCAGCTTTCAGAGGTCGCTACGGTTAAGTTAGCCACCGCGCCACCCTGTGGCATATAGCGCACTTCTGGATCAGTGCCCAGATTGCCAATTAAAATAACTTTATTAATACCACGCGCCATGCGATTTCTCCTGAAAATTAGGGTTGCTCTGTGCCAACCAGGGTTTGGGCCTGCGCCAGGTCAAACTGCGAAGCGCTGACTTTTAAGTAACAACGTTGCTCCGCCAGTAAAATAGTGACTTCTTGTACACCCGCCAGTGCCGCCAATTGGTCTGCCAGCTGCCTGGCGGCTTGCTCTGATGACAGCTTAACCGGAAGTGACAAACGCTGCGCCCGCGCAGGAACAGATAAGTTACGGGCTATAAGCAACCATATTAAACCAATACCGGCCAATACGGCAAACACCATTGCGAATCTAAATTGCTGAGCGACGAGTCCACCGAGCACTCCGCCAATAAAGGCGCCAAAAAACTGGCTGCTGGAGTAAATACCCATAGCACTGCCGCGTTGCCCGGCCGGTGCCACCCTGGATACCAATGCTGGCAAGCTGGCTTCTAAAAAGTTAAAGCCGGTAAAAAACACCAGTAAGGCGGCAATTAACCAGGCTAAGTTATTGGCTAAAAAGGCCATTAACATGGCCACTATCAGCAAACTGATTGCGAGTAAAAAATAGCCCTTTTCCTGCTGTTTGCGCATCGCAATAATCATCATCGGTACCATCAGCACAAAGGATGCCAATAGCACCGGTAAGTAAACCTGCCAATGCTTATCCGCTGCCAACTGATATTGACTTAGCAGTAATGGCAGGGCAACAAACATTGCCGTCAGCATTAAATGTAGCAATAAAACGCCGATATCAAGCTGCAATAACTGGCGGTGTTTTGCAATGTTCATTAACGAAGCCGGTACGGCCAGGGTTTCGGCAGCAGGGGCTTTACTGACACTTCGCGGCACTAAAAACGCTACTATCAACATGGCACAGCAGGCCAATACCGCCGTAAACCAGAATACACCGCTTAACCCTGCCCATTTGGCCATTAAGGGGCCAATAATCATCGCCAGCGCAAAAGATAAGCCTATGCTGGCACCAATAATGGCCATCACTTTAGGGCGCTGCTCGTCACGGGTTAAATCGGCCGCCAGCGCTAACACAGCGCCGGCAATGGCACCGGCGCCTTGCAAAATGCGGCCAAAAGTCACCATGTAGACAGAATCGGCCAATGCCGCCACTACCGAGCCCAGCACAAATAATGCTAAGCCCAGCAGCATGACCTTGTGGCGGCCAATACGGTCTGACAACCAGCCAAACGGAATTTGCAGAATAGCCTGAGTCAGGCCGTAAGCGCCAATAGCCAGGCCAATCCACAAGGGTGAGTAACCAATAAGCTCAGTGCCGTAAAGTGCAAACACCGGCAGCAGCATAAACAGGCCTAGCATCCGGGTTGAGAACACCAGCGCCAGGGTTAATGCGGTCTGTTTTTCCAGAGAATTAAGACGATGCATGAATGAAGTCTGTCGCAACAGGTTGATAGCTAAATAGCGGGTTAGTTTAGCATAAAATTGGCGGCTGGCATGGCTTTATCGGCGGTTGCAAAACTGCGAATTTAAACTGTTAGTTGTCAGTAAAATTTACAACTTCCGCCGCTGATTTTATGTATTGATTTCTATCTGCTTGTAAAATATGAACTTTAATAAATGGCACGATTTATGCTTTAAAATATAGTGCTTTTTGTTTAGTTGTGCAGCGAGCTGTTTTGCTGATTTCGGAAGTAACCTATTACAGTGTGGTTCTTGATCTGTAGTGGCCCTCTTACTTACCTAAAATCTGAGCAACAGGGTAGTGGCTTAGTCAGTGGTATTTATAAGGAATGGAAATGATAAAAAACACTTTTTTACCCATGATGTCGGGAATCGTTTTACTGGTAATGTCCGTTGCTGTCAAAGCGACTCCTATCACAATTGATGTGCGTTACCAGAATATGGTTAATGGTTCCGAAACCATTTCAGCCTCTTTAAACGATACCTCAAGCCGCAGTGTTCTGGCGGGAATGATCCGATTTAGTTATGACAATCTGAGTTCACCTTTGCCTTTCGAACTGGATGATGATTTGACAACTTTTTGTATAGAGTTTTCTCAATTAATTAAAACCAATCAGACACTGACTTACCAAATTCAATCTGCAGATGAATTATTTGGTGCTGCAAAAGCAGATGCTATTACACGTTTGTATTCGGGGTTTAGAGATCAAACAGGCACATCTATCGGTAATGCAGCATTTCAATTAGCCTTATGGGAAATTGTGCATGACTTTCAAAGTGATTTATCGGGCTTCTTACTTGAACGTGGTAGCTTTAAAACCACCAGTAGTAATCAGAGTGTCACTTTGGCGCAGAGTTGGTTAGATCAGTTAGCTAATATCAAGAGCCAACACACTATGCATGTTATGACTAATTCACAGTCACAAAATCAGCTGATTTTTTCTGGTCAGCCACAGACTTCTTTTAATGATCCTGTACCGGTGTCTGCACCAGCTACCCTGGGTATTTTTGGTTTAGGTTTGTTGGCGTTAGGCTTACGCCGCCGTCAGGCTTGAATAGAGCTTCCCAAATGGCAAGGGGTGTATAAATTTACAGCTCCTTGCCGTTTACCCCTTAAAATTAGCCGGAAGATCTGCAATACTGCGGCTCTCGTATCAAGGCGACATTTTTTGGGGATGCAGTAATGGACAAGATCGATATTCGGGGTGCCCGCACCCACAACCTGAAAAACATTTCGCTGCATATCCCGCGTGATAAGCTGGTGGTGATTACCGGCCTGTCGGGCTCTGGTAAGTCTTCGTTAGCCTTTGATACCCTTTATGCCGAAGGTCAGCGCCGCTATGTCGAATCGCTGTCAGCCTACGCCCGGCAGTTTTTAAGTTTAATGGAAAAACCGGACGTTGATCATATCGAAGGTTTATCTCCTGCTATTTCTATCGAGCAAAAATCGACGTCGCATAACCCACGCTCTACTGTGGGTACTATTACCGAAATTTACGATTACCTGCGCTTACTGTTTGCCCGGGTAGGCGAGCCACGCTGTCCTGAGCATGACCAGCCGCTGGCGGCGCAAACCATCAGTGAAATGGTCGACAAGGTTACCGCCTTCCCTGAAGGCACGCGGTTAATGGTGCTGGCGCCGGTGGTGCAGGAGCGCAAAGGTGAGCATGTAAAAACCCTGGAAGGCCTGGCCGCGCAGGGCTATATCCGGGCGCGGATTGATGGCGAAGTATGTGATTTATCTGACCCACCAACGCTGGATTTACACAAAAAACATACTATTGAAGTGGTGATTGACCGCATTAAGGTGCGCGATGATATTAAACTGCGTTTAGCGGAGTCCTTTGAAACGGCACTGGCCCTCTCTGGTGGTGTGGCGCGGGTGGCGCTGATGGATGATGCCTCGGCCGAAGAGCTGGTATTTTCTGCTAATTTTGCCTGCCCTACCTGCGGTTATTCCATGACAGAACTGGAACCGCGCTTGTTTTCGTTTAATAACCCGGCCGGCGCCTGCCCCAGCTGTGATGGCTTAGGGGTAAAACAGTTTTTTGATCCGAATAAAGTGATTGTCAGTGCTGACCTCAGCCTGGCAGGTGGTGCTATCCGTGGTTGGGATAAACGCAATTTTTATTATTTTCAGATGTTAAAGTCGTTGTCTGAACATTATGGCTTTAAATTGGATGTGCCTTTCAGCGAGCTGACAGCAGCGCAGCAAAAGGCGATCTTATATGGTAGCGGTATCACGGTCATTGACTTTAAATACCTGAACGATCGCGGCGACATTGTGCTGCGTAACCACCCGTTTGAAGGGATTTTGCCTAATATGGAACGGCGCTATCGCGAAACCGAATCTAATTCGGTGCGCGAAGAGCTCAGCAAGTATTTAGCCAGCCAGCCCTGCCCCAGTTGCCATGGCACCCGTTTGCGCACCGAAGCACGGCATGTGTTTATTGGTAAAACCAATCTGCCACAAATTGTCGAGTTATCTATTGCCGATTGCCTGCAGTTTTTCCAGCAGCTGAGCCTGCAGGGGCAAAAAGCTAAAATTGCCGAAAAAGTGCTGAAAGAAATTCAGGACCGGCTGAGCTTTCTGGTCAATGTTGGCCTGAATTACCTGAATTTATCACGCAGTGCCGAAACCTTATCAGGTGGCGAAGCGCAGCGCATCCGGCTAGCCAGCCAGATTGGCGCGGGATTAGTGGGGGTGATGTATGTACTGGATGAACCCTCTATTGGTCTGCATCAGCGTGATAACGCCCGCTTACTCGGTACCCTGACGCACCTGCGTGACCTGGGCAATACCGTTATTGTGGTTGAGCATGATGAAGATGCGGTGCGTCTGGCCGATCATGTTATCGACATTGGGCCCGGCGCTGGCGTGCATGGCGGTTATATTGTGGCGCAGGGTACCATTGAGCAGATTATGGCCGAGCCCAAATCATTAACCGGCCAGTATATGTCGGGTGCGCGTAAAATTGCCGTGCCCGCTAGTCGCACACCGCTTACTGATAAATGGCTGGAAGTCACCGGCGCCACAGGCAATAACCTGAAGAATGTCGATCTCGCCATCCCCTTTGGTGTCATGACCTGTATTACCGGCGTGTCAGGCTCGGGTAAGTCGACGCTGATTAACGATACGTTGTTCAGAGTAGCGCATCGGGTGCTGAATAAAGGCGAGGGTGCAGATCCGGCGCCACATAAAGACATTAAAGGTTTGCAGCATTTTGATAAGGTGATCGATATCGATCAAAGCCCGATTGGCCGTACACCGCGCTCCAATGCGGCAACCTACACCGGTATTTTTACCGCAGTGCGCGAGCTGTTTGCCGGCACTCAGGAAGCGCGATCACGGGGTTATCAGGTCGGCCGTTTTAGCTTTAATGTCAAAGGCGGCCGCTGCGAAGCCTGCCAGGGCGATGGCGTAATTAAGGTAGAAATGCACTTTTTACCTGATGTTTATGTGCCGTGCGATGTCTGCAAAGGCAAGCGTTACAACCGTGAAACGCTGGAGATTAAATACAAAGGCAAGAACATTCACGAAGTGCTGGATATGACAGTAGAAGATGCGCTGGCCTTTTTTGAGGCTATACCTGCGGTAAAACGCAAACTGCAAACGCTGCAGGATGTTGGCCTGACTTACATTAAGCTGGGCCAGTCGGCCACCACCTTATCCGGCGGTGAAGCACAGCGGGTAAAACTGGCGCGTGAGCTGAGTAAACGCGATACCGGTAAAACGCTGTATATACTTGACGAACCGACCACCGGCCTGCATTTTTACGATATTCAGCAACTGCTCAACGTACTGCACCGGCTACGCGATCACGGCAATACCATAGTAGTTATTGAGCATAATCTGGATGTGATTAAAACCGCCGACTGGGTGGTTGATTTGGGGCCTGAAGGCGGCAATGGCGGCGGCGAAATTTTAATTGCCGGTACACCAGAGCAGGTAGCCGCCTGCACAAAATCCTATACCGGCCATTATTTAAAGCCGTTGTTGGGCTAATGTTGTACTGAGCTTGGGTTAACGTCGCAGATTAATCTGATAATAGGTAAGGCGCGGGTATTACAACCAGCGTCTTACCTTTTCAGTATACGCCTGATATTCCGCACCAAACTTTTCCAGCAAATGGCGCTCTTCCGGCGCTATCTGCCAGCGGTGCATATACAGCACAAACAGCGGCAGCAGCGCAAAAGCGGCCAGGTTCATTAAGTAACACGCCAGCGCCGTTAACAGCAGTAAAAACCCCAGATACTTAGGGTTACGGCTATAACGGTAAATCCCGCGGCTCACCAGACTGGACGTTTGCTCTGGCACCCGCGGGTCTACCGTAGTATCAACCCAGCGAAATGCCAGTACGCCCAGCAAAGCCACGGCCATCCCGGTGAGTGCCAGGCAAAGCGCCAAAACCCAGCCCCAAAGCGCAGGAAACGGCAAAGGCATCACCAGCTGCGCCAGTAACCACATCGCCAGCGCAAACAGCGCTACCAAAATTACTGGTGGGATTTTTAGTTCTAATGCGTGCATAACAGCTATCCAGAGTTCTTTATTTTGGCATCATACTACTTACCACTCCTTGTTGGCAGTTGCTGTTGCGAACAGTTAGTAAATAGGAATACCAGATCGGATCTTTACCGGTGCAACACTTTTATGCGCAGAAAAGTGTTGGGTTTCCGCATTTTTATGCGCATAAAAGTGTAAAACGGCTGTTTGAATAGTTTTAAACGTCATGCTGTCGGTAGCTCAGCAAAGCTGGCGCCGCTGCGCAACCACAATGAAATGTCTGCGGTAAGTTGATGCGGTGGCGTCTTATTCCTACCTTTCAACGCGCACTCCCAAACCAACATTACCCGCCAGCCAAGCTCGCGCAGTTTATCCTGCACAGCATCATCGCGAGCCCGGTTAGCGCTGATTTTCTGCCGCCACCATTCAGTCCGGGTTTTTGGCCAGTGAAACATAGCGCACTGGTGCTGATGCCAGAAGCAACCCTGAACAAAAATAACGGCTTTGTACTTAGGGAAAACCAGATCTGGTTTGCCTGGCAGGTTTGCCACATGCAGCCGGTAGCGGAATCCTGCCTGGTGCAAGGCCCTGCGCACCAACATTTCAGGCTTGGTATTTTTACCGTAATGGCGGCCATGTTTTTACTTCTTACTGCGGTCGAGTGTACGTCGGTCATAACTCCCCCTGAATATCAGGGATAATAGGACAAAACTTCGCGGTATACCTGTTCAATTTCACCCAAAGAAGAAACATGAGCCAGACTTCTGCGCGTTGTAAGCATCAGCTGATGATGGGCCGAATCAAATCCGGTTATTGGTTGAGGTAAGGTAAATGCCGGGCCGAACTCAAAAAACCAGTAAAGTGAGTCATAGTAAGGCTCGTTTCTGTTCAGCATCCTGCCGGTTTGTTGCTCGTTGAGCTCACTGCGTTTTACCAGCTTTACTGATTTCACCGGCCAGATATGTTTTGCAACACGGTCAGACCGTCCATGAGCACTGGTGGCAATAACGCAATAGCGGATTTCGTTAATAGCATTTTTTTCTAGCTGTTCACGCTCAGTCGCATCAAGCCTTGTGTGATAGCAAACTGCTGTGCCTTGTTTAAAGCTGTCAATATATGCCTGAACCCGGTATTGCTCTGGTGCCGCCGTAACGACCATAGTAAGGTCAGGATAATGTACCTGCTGCATGCCGTGGTGAGGAATACGGGCAGAGTCTTCGAGCAGATAGCGGTCTTTTGCCGGTGGTACCGGTGCTGCCGTAACAGCCGAAAATTGCTGCTGCAGAAAGGTTTTTAGCCAGATACAACCACGTTCCCCATCAGCTGATGGCAGAAGTGGAAAAGCACCGATACCAATAGACTCTATGGCTTCAGCATATTTGCTGTTAGCAGGCGGTTCTGTCTGATTATTAGCCCCCGGGTATAGTGCATAGGCACCATAAACTGAACGGCTTTTGTTGCTTTGTTCACCGGTTTTTTCGATGTGGATCAGTGCATCACGGTATCTGTGCATCTGGTAAATGGCATCTGGCGGCACCAAATCTTGCTCAGAGTCTTCTGATTTATTATCAATCCGGTACTTTGCATCAAACAACCACAACAGTTTGAACCCGTCTTCGAAGGTCGCCTCCAGCACAATGTCTGGTTTGTGCTCATATAACCACGAACGGACTGGTTGGGATTTCTCACCAAATGTAGGTTCATGCGCCAGCTTTATGGTTAAACCATCTTCACGTATGAAGCTATAGGAATCAGCCATCACATCGTCAAACTTAACTTCAGCACCTGAATATCCAACGCGATGAGGTTTTTGCTCAACTTGTTTAAAACCCAGCTCTTCAGAAAGCAGAATCCGGCGGATTTCAAGAAAACACCATACTTCATACAATTGGTCGATGGTTTTCATCGATACCGAGCTTTGACTACCCATTACATCCAGATAGCGTTTTAGCTCGTGCCATGTTTTATACACACCGCTGTAGCCGGTTTTTTGCTGTAAAACCAGCGACTCTTTGCTCATGCCTTTAAACGAACCTACTTCTTTAAAGATCGGATGGTGCAGGTGTTTTTCCAGCGTTTTTTGCCAGCCATTAAGCTGGCTTACAAATGAGCCGGAAAAAATTTGCGCATCCGGCTTTTTGTTGGCTTCAGCAACCAAATGTATAAACCGCCCGAGCTGGGACTGTGCATACTGCAGCACCATTTTTATAAAGCGGTTTTCCGGTGTGTCCAGGCTTAGGATTTTACGGCTGGTTGCATAGCTGTTGTGATAGTGCTGATTGCTAAAGTCCTGTTGCAGCTTTTCCTGCAAGGCAACTGATAGCTTGCCTTTTAGCCGTTCTGCTTTCAGTCTGCGTTCAACCTGAACCAGCCGGCTGTGCGGAGCATTCAGCAGAATACGGGTACTTTTCTCAAATTTGTCTCTTAAGCTGGTAAAGCGGGCAAGCCATAACAGCGGGAAGTTATTATTGGACTGTCTTTTGGCGTCTGCGGTCGACTCTGTGCTGTTACCAAAGGCAAATCGCCATAACGGGTAGTCATGGTCCAGCCGGTGGTAAATCGCCTGCAAATCTGAATCCAGATCCATCTTAGTGGGTAGTACAATAAATTTAACAGCAATATGCTGCATTCCATTGCTGTGGTAGCTAAAGGGCAGTGAAAACCAGCCAATGTTGTTACCAAAATTAAGTGTGCCGCTAACCAACAGCTGGTTGCCTATTTTTTTGCTACGAAATGCGTTTTGAATTGCAGTAAGCTTGTGTGTGATCTGTGGCAGCGGTTCAGCGCCGGTGTAATGTTTAAACAGCAGTTCAAACATATAGTCGGTGTTTTCAAACAATAACGCTTTAGGGCTGACTAAAGCACCCACATCAGCATTAAGTGAAGTGGCGGTTTGTTCTGCGATAAAGGTAGTAACGTGTAGCAAGCGGTCAAATACCACCACACCCAGAGGTGGAGGTTTGCTACGGCTGTCCACTGTTTTCGCCAGCACCCGCTGTTTACCAGCCACATCTGGCCCATACACCGACAATTGCCAGTCTGGTGTATCGATCTGTAGAAGCTCGCGCATCCCTGAGCTCACCGTTTAAGGCCAGAAACTGGTAAAGCTGTTTCGTTCCAGCCGATCTTTCATCCACTTGAGCTTAGCTTTACTGCGGCAGGGCACCTGATTTGCACTTTCCAGAAGTAATTCTGGTCTGGTCGTTAGCCAGATAGCTGTTAATTGTTTTTCAAGTACCTGCTCTAACTTGTCCAGCAGGTTTTCTGTTTTGAAGTTATCAGATGATACAGAGAGCTTTTCGTCGTCTCCCTCGATGCGCGGCAGCACCTTACACATCATAAAATCGTCCCATACCGCCTGCAGCTCAGGCTTATCAGCAGGGCTATGACAAATTACTGCCAGCAGTAATTCATTGAGCGCGCGATAAGCCAGTTCAAAAGGCGTATCCCGCAAAACGTCATTTACAGCCTGCAGGAAGCTAATGGTTGTAAGGCCATCGTTATCCTCTTTGCAGTCTGCCAATAATTCCGGTTTGGCATGAGAGTACCGCGCAAAACCTAATGTTTTCGGCACTGGCTGACCGGCCCACAGGTTGGCAAAGGCATTAGGGAAAAACCTGCCAAAATCAAACGTTAGCGCACGGTCTATTACTTTTCTGGAGAACCCATGGGTGGTTTCGTCCATATTGACTGTACCAGCAACAATCAGGTTGAACGGTACCGGTATACCATGCTGTAAGAAGGCATCCCAAAGCTGTTGGTCTTCTGCCGAAGTCTCAATATCCAGGCCAAGTTCTTTAGCTAAAGCAGTCTGATCAGTTACAACCTGCAACGCAGATGCCGTTAAGATAGGCTCGCAGCAATAAACGTAGTCGTGACTGTCAGCTTCATCGTTGTGCAGCCAGCTGCGGCTTTCTATTACAGACAAATAGTCAGCGAAATACTGTTCAACCGGCGCCAGATTCATTTCATCCAGACAAAGCCAGTAAGTGTTAATGCTATCAAGCGGCTTGCCGGTCCAGCCGATTCTGCCGTCAGACATTGCTGCCGCTACTGCACCGGTAGCCTTCCAGGCTTTAACCATAAAGCGCAGCGCATCGGTTACTATAAACCGGTCAGTACCACCAATTCGTGACACATAGCCAAGCAAATCTGAAGGTTCATGCCAGTCCGGCCTTACCGGCACCATCTGTAAAAATTCTTTTTCATTACCTTGCGCAGCGGCCTGCTGCCGGACAAAACGTGATTTGCCGGTGCCTGAAATCCCAGCTAAAAGAATGAATGGCTTGGAAACTGAATGATTCATAAGCACCTTTAGTTCATCACTCACTTTGTCAGGTATATTTATACCTGAGTAGATGTCTAACATTTCGCGCAGATCACTTAACAATTCAACATCTTCTGGAATATCATCTGAAGGATAAAATTTCGCGCCTGCTGTAGCCCACTCATATGACTTACCTAATGGAGTATTAGACTTCAAGTCAATTGACGCATTCCATTTTTCTAAACGCTTGTCCTTACTACGAAAAGTATCTTTAATTTCTAGAGCTTTTTTTTTCGCGTTTTTAGCACCAAACTTGTTTGTTAATTCGGTTGTACCAAAGCCCAAAGATAAATAAACTCCAGCTCCGTCAGCTCTGAACAAATAAACGGGATAAACACCAGCCTGTGTAGACTTTGTTTTTTGGGGATCTAAAATTGATATCCACGGTACACTTGCCCAATTACCAGCACCCGCGCTAGCTTTAATCAGATAATCACCCTGACTATGACCTATCGCAGCTTTAACTTCCTCGATTAGCCCTTGCCTGATGACGTTTGCGATAGGGTGCCCAGTAAACTTTTCTGTAGTTGCCTTTACCCAACCGCATGTTACCTGTATTAACTTTTCTCTGAGACTCACAGCTCTTCCTTAATAAAAACCTGTCTATCATTCAAACTTAATGCTTAAGGCAGATTTGAAATGGTTACATTTTCTGACTGCAAATTACTTGCATTATAATACTATTGTTTATTAGGCACATACGATGGATTTATGATGGAAACAAAAAATAAAAGCTATTACTTTAAATTACTTAATTCAAAGCTAAATGGGCAGTATTGCATAAATTTTAACGATACAGGCTATACCGAGCGCGAATGGTTAGATCGGTTTGGAGATATGTCATTAGACGAAGCTATATCAGCCTATGCACAAAAGTATGACCTTACCCCACTTAATAATTGCGCTATAACACCCAAGAATAATTGTTAAATCAAGCCGGCATGGGCACTTTGCCATCCACTCATAAATTGAGTAGCGTTTAATTGGTAAACTTCTGTGTCGCCACTTTCTTAATTTACTACCTGCAAAAAATCTTGCATCGGCCAGTATTTAAAGCCGCTATTGGAGGGCTCTGTCGATTAAATCGATGATTATCGACATATCAACCTTCGGCTAACGTGTCGAAAAAGCAGATGAAAATCGACATATCAGCTTAATGTGTCGATTGCTGCCAAACGTGAACTGCGTCAGTGTATTTAAAGCAGCTGATGACTCAGGATAGTAATGAGTGTAGCCGTTACTGAGCTGCAAGTTGTCTTTATTTTACAACTGTGCAACAGTTAAACCCATTAAACAGCTGTGTAATAAGGACATAAGATGCAAACAGTGGTAACTAAGGATTACAGCTTACTGAACCAGCGCTGCCAGCTGGTGCCGGTATGGTTAAAGTTCATCGGCATTTGCCTGTTTGGTTTATGGTTTTTGTTTTTTTTGTTTGTCACCGCGCAATGGTTTAACAACACCGCACCCGATGCTGTCAGCTTTCCCAGCGGCAAATCACCCTGGGTTTTGAGCGTGATATGGCTGTATTTTCTCGTGTACGCTAGCAGCTTTTATGGCCTGATAAGTGGCCGCTACTGGGGGCTGATTGCCTGCATGGTGTTAAGTTATCTGAGCTTGCTGAATGCGGGCTTTACCTTAGTTACTGAGGGTAGAATTGATTTGATGTTAGTGATAGTAGTAGCGCTGCTGCTGTATCAGTTACATAGTATTAAAGCGAAGTGGGCGCGTTTGAGCCAGTAATTACTACGCCATTTGCGGTATCCAAACCCCTTATCTCACTTACACCGCTCAGGCTGGCCTTGGCAGTACGCCATCAACCATAAACAGGCTGGCGCTGAACTGATACAGCTTACTGTCACCGGCCTGCTTATATACCACCTGCCCGGCGATCCCTTTTAACATGAGGGTAAATTAAATATTGAACGCCGATTCCTTCATTGCTTGCTCTGCCCGGCTGATCCCTAACCGCTTCGCAACGGCTTGCCAGTGTTTAACCGCACTTAGCACTTCGTCGTGAATTTGAGTAGCCTGGATTTGAGAAAGCCGAAAGAAACCTTTAACATCAAAGGCCAACTGGTAGTCTAAGGCGTTGTCTGTATCAGTAATGTTCAAGTGTAGGCCGTGTTTACCAACGATGGGGTTTAAGTCATAAGCAGGTGATAACTTCCAGCCATTCTTAGCCAGTAAAAAACCATGGTTACGCAGGTGATCATCCGTATTAGACACCGCAATATTAAAGACGATACGGCGCCACAACTGTGCTAAATCAGCCTCTGTTTGTGCTCCCTGTTTGGAGAGAAATTCAGCAATTTCCAAATAGCTGGCACCTTGAGATTGTTCGCCATCATAGTATTGCAGCTGAGTCATAGCCGATGAAAAATGCAGCCGCTGCTCTCCCTGCCGGTCAAAGCGCTTTGTTAAAAAGGTATGGTGTTGCGATGAAAACTGCCTGATCTCACTTGGAAACATATCAACGCCAGCCGCTAAAGCTAATTCATAACAGACCATCTCCCACGCACCAACATCATGGGTATCATTTACATTAGGAAATTTAGCTATCCACAATTGATTTTGTTCATCGGTTACACAGGCTTTTGGTCTGGCACCGCCTAAAGATGAACCAGGCGCTATCAGCATTTTTAGCCAACGATAATACTCGTCACTGTCAATGTTATCGTCTTTTTCAATTTGCATGGCGGCGTGCTCTAACTCACGTAATGATGCCATTGGCGGTGCAACAAACTCGACATGATTGTCTAAAAAAGGGTTGTCTGAAAAAGCGGTATCTGAACAATAAGCATTGTCAGCTCTCTTAAATCGTATCCCTCCCATTCGATAAGAATCATGTACGCCCAGCAAGTAATCCAATTCGTTTAATCGACTCGTTGCCCGAATGCCCTTACGCGCTTCAATAGCAGCACGGCGTTGCATCAAAATACGTCCCCAACGATCGGGGGATGAGTCCAGAAAAGCCCGGAAGTTTTTATCGGCTTCGTCATTGTAAAGTTCACCAGCATAGAGTGTCAGCATAGGGTCTATTTGCAAGCGATAAGGTGAGGTAAGAAATGCTTTATCGTACGCAAAGCTAAACACACCACCCCGACTTGATTCACTGTAAGCAAGGTGTCCAACTAATAATGGCTTTTCAATTGGATGCCAGTCGGCATATACCTCGATGATTTCACGGCTCATTTTGAACCTTCCAGCAATTTTATATTTTGCAGCTTGATGCCCACTTCATCATGAGCAGCCATTTCTGCAAAGTTACTTTCCATTCCCAACACGGCCATGATCTTCAGGTAAGTGCCGATAGCAACACCAGGGTCACCCGCGAAGACCTTGTTCACGGTTTTATGGTCAAAACCAGTTCGCTCACACAATAATTTTTTAGTAAAACCACGGCGTTTCATGGCTAACAACAAGTCCTCACCAAAATGCGTAAGGATTTTTCGCTGCTGAGGAAACAGAACATTGTGCAAATCACGCTTAGCCATACATCACCAAATAGGGTTATATTCCTACTATTTAATCATTAATGGGAATATAGTCCTGATTTATCAAGTTGGCAACGGTCAAGTAAAATTAATAGGACTATATTCCCACTTATGCGCAATTAATGGTATTAATATCCCACTGTGAGGTATTCCATACGGCATCGATGACGTTGATGGCACTATTAACCCAGCTTTGCTAATTATTCACGCCGGCCTTGGCAATTTGCCATCTACTCTGTATAGCTCAGCGCTGAACTGATACAGCTTACTGTCACCGGCCTGCTTATATACCACTTGTTCAGCGCTGAGCTCGCACAGCCACTGGCTGCTGCTGTCGGGCTGAGCAGTAATGAAACAGCTCAACGCCGGCGGCGCGCATGTGCAAAAAGCGTTACCAATAGTTGGCAAAGAGAAGCTTTTTGTCCATCCGGGACTTGTGAAACTGATGACTCAGGATACGAATGAGCTTATCCTTTATTAGCCAAAGCATTTAATACGTTAAGGTCTAAGTATGCAAATTAGCCGCCTCAATACCACAGCCCTGTGGTCAGATGCCACCTTGTACAACGGCATCGCCCATTTTGTTGAAGTGCCTGCCGATACCCGTGTTGATTTTCAGGCACAACTACAACAACTGCTGAGTCAGGCAGCGCAAACGCTGGTCAGTATTGGCAGTAGTCCTGCACAGCTATTAAGTGCCACTATATATTTAACCGACAGAGCTAATGTGGCCGCGTTAAATCAGGCCTGGCAGCAGTGGTTGCCGGCGGGCTGTGCGCCGTCCCGTGCCTGTATCAAAGCAGAGCTGCTGGATAGTGCCATGCTGGTTGAAATCGCCTTTGTGGCAGCGTACGCTGCCTGAGTACATTTACTGGAGTTTAAAATGCAAAAATTTACTGCGTTACTGGCAAAGTTACTGGATAAAAAGGCAATACGAACGGGTGTGCTGCTGTCAGCGTTTGTGGCTACTGGCTTGGTTCAGGCTGAACCGCTGCAATTTGGCGAGGTGTTTGATACTACAAGCCTAACTTCGGTGTCTGCCATTATGGCCAAGCCTGAGCATTATCTGGAACAAACCCTGACAATTGCAGGCGAGGTGACAGCAGTGTGCAGCAAACAACACTGCTGGATGACATTGGCCACCGCTGAGAGTGAGCCGAAATTCCGGATAAAAGTGCGCGATGGCGACATGGTTTTTCCAATCAGCGCTAAAGGTAAAACCGCTTATGCCCATGGGGCGCTTAAACTGTGGCCCCAAGGTGAAGGTAAGGCAGATGGCTATCAGCTGGTGCCAAGCGCAGTCACTATTGCAGAATAGTGTAGCCGTACTAGTTCAGGCTGCTCAGCCGCAGTTGCACCAGATATTGGCGTAACTGAGCGACCCGTTCTGGTCGGTTGAACAGCTGATATAGCTGCAGCCAGTCGGCGGGTGGCATCCAGCACACCCCATTTTGCCAGTGACAACGATGCGTATGAAACTGCCAGCGGGTGACGTTGCCACCCAGTTTTACGGCAATACCGGCCATCACATCAATATCAGGCCAACCATCGCGGCTAAAACGGTTGAAATGTGCCGAAACATAAGCAGGATGAGCGGGTATAGGCTGCGGCAAGAAGCGCGCAGATAACACCTCAGTTATTTGCGCAAAGTCCTGCTCAGAGCAGACAATATCAATATCATTTGGCGCAGTTTCCAGCCCCAGCTGCCACAGCAGGCTACTGCCACCCACCCCGAACTGAAATGGCTGCAATATTTCGCACAACTGCTGCAGCTGGGTCAATAAATTAGCGTTATTCATCTAATTCCTTTATCAGTTGGGCTAAAAAAACCAGCTTTTCATTATTAAGCTGGCGGTAATCAAAGTACGGGCACACCAACAGCCGGTTAACCTTGTCCATGGCAAATTCACTATTTAACCAGTAAAGCTGAGCTGGCAAACCTGCCTCTGTTAGCGTTTTGGCATAAGTGCGGCCAGTAATAATATGAATAGTATTAGCCGTTTGCTGTAACTGCGGCTCACTAAACAGCAATGCGGTGCCACTACCGGCCTGCAGTAACCGCCTGTCACGATACTGCTGCCAGCTGACAGCTTGCCGGCTAAAGGTAAACGGCTTTGCGTTAAGCGCAAACAACAACTTAGCATATACATTAAACACCTTGCGCCAGCCATTGCCGCAAGCCTGGTTTATCAACGCAATCTCACCTATGTGTAACGCTTGCACAGTCTGCAAATCCGCATATTCTGCCATTGGCGGCGGCCGGGAAATGTAAACACGGATAAGCGCTGTGCTATCCCCAAAACCACAGGCGGGTAAAGGTAAGATTTTCATATCATTGCTCAGCAATAATTCAGGTAAGCACTTTAACATAGGCTGCTTGCCTGCTAAGGCAAGGCAGGGTAATTTTAACGCTCACTGTGCCAGAGGCTATCTATGAGTACAATTTCTGTTGCTGCGGTTAACCGGCTGGATAACTGGTTAATGCAGGTTAGGCTACCGCAACATACCACAGGGCTAAAGCGGTTCTGTTGGGAGTTCTGGTTCTTTGGCCTGAAACAGGCGCGCGCCTGTTTGTTTGTCGGCTTGTTTTTTGCGTCAGTGTTGCTGGTACCGCGCAGCGGCTTGTTTGGCTTGCCACGATACGATGTGCTGCTGATCCTGGCGCTGCTTATTCAGTACTGGATGGTATGGAGCAAACTGGAAACGGTCGATGAACTAAAAGCCATATGTTTGTTTCATCTGGTGGGCTTTGCGCTGGAAGTGTTTAAAGTATCCAGTGCCATTCAATCCTGGAGCTATCCCGATGTTGCATACACTAAGCTACTTGGTGTGCCCTTGTTTGCCGGCTTTATGTATGCGGCTGTGGGCAGTTATATTATTCAGATCTGGCGTTTACTGCAGCTAAGAGTAGTACATCATCCACCTTATTGGATGGCGGTAATGGTTGCCTTGCTGATTTACGCTAATTTTTTTACACATCATTTTATTGGTGATTACCGCTGGTATATCGCCGCCGCAACGCTTGGCCTCTACGCCCGCAGTATGGTGTATTTTACGCCATTGGATAAAGAGCGCAGTATGCCATTACTACTGGGGTTTATATTGGTCGGTTTCTTTATCTGGCTGGCAGAAAACATCAGTACATTTATGGGATTATGGAGCTATCCTAATCAGCTGGGAGCCTGGTCGGCGGTGCATTTGGGGAAATGGAGTTCATGGTCATTGCTGGTCATTATGACTTTTACCATAGTGGCACAATTAAAGTACGTAAAGCAGCGTATTGATGTGCCAAAGTAATGTCAAAAAAGGGCTGCCATCATGAATAACAATGAGGGCAGCCCGGTGTTGCTTGTATCAATGTCAGGCGTCTTTAGCCAGTAAATAGTCTACCAGTTGTTGCAAGTCTTGCTGCAGATTACGTTGATTCAGGCCTTCGTTAATTATGCGGTACTTGCCATTAACCACCAGCATAGGTACGCCGGTTAACACGCGGCGGTTAGATAACTCTTCCTGCTCACGCATCATCTGGCGGGCGGCGCCCATCACCGAAAAGCTGCGCATCGCTTTGTCAAAGGTGTCGCCATCTATATCGTGGATAGCCAGTAAACTACGCACATCGGCTTCGCTGCGAAAGGGTACTCTGCTGCGGTGAATTTGATTAAAAATGGCCATAGATACCTGATCACCTTTGCCAAGGTTACTCGCGACAATGTAAGCGCGGGTGAGCAGGTTCTGGATTTCCGGCGAAGCAGCACGCACAAAATCGACATGCACTTTTTTCATTTCTGTATCAGCTGGCAGGTTACGCGCCAATTGCTGTACTACCGGCTCAAAGCTGTAGCAGCCACCGCAATAAAACGAAAAGTACTCTTTAACTTCAGGTTTTGCCGTGACTTGTTCAGCAATCACATCATAATGTTTGCCTTGAATAAAGGTATTGGCCATGGCCGCACAAGGTAATAACAGCGCAACAACGCCAGATAATAACCACTTTTTCATTAATAAACCTCTACACATAAATGTTTGCCGGCTAGCTTAACAAATTTCAGTAACCGGGCACCAGTGATAACGCGGGTTGTTGTAACAGAGCCAGCTGCTCTTTTAGCACTAAGCATTGCTGCTCCCAGTATTTATCGGTAGCAAACCAGGGAAAGCTTTGCACAAACGCCTGATCTTGCCAGCGTCGGGCTAACCAGGCCATATAGTGTATTATACGCATAGCTCTGAGTGGCTCGATCAGTTTTAGTTCCGCTGGATCAAAGTCACAGTATTGTTCATATTCCTCCAGCATCAACTCCAGCGTTAATCGCTGCTCGTGACGCTCGCCGGAAAGCATCATCCAGATATCCTGAATGGCCGGGCCCATGCGGCAATCATCCAGATCGACAAAAAACGGCCCTTGTTCAATATAAAACAAGTTACCGGCATGACAATCGCCATGCAGGCGGATTAGGGTGCTGGGTTTATATTGCTTGCTAGCTTCGTCTATCACCTGTTGCAGTATGGTATCAAAAGCCGGCCGCATATAGTCCGGTATTAATTGCAGCTTATTTAACACTTGCTGGCTTTGCAGTAAATGGCTGTCAATACTGAAGGTGGGGCGATGGCTAAAAGGCCGCTGGCGGCCAAGTTGGTGCATGCGACCTAAAAAACGGCCGAGCATTGCCAGTTGCTCATCGTTGTCTACTTCCAGCGTGCGGCCGCCGCGGCTTTGAAAAACCGCAAAATAATAACCCTTGTAAAACTGCAAACTGCTACCGGCAAAACGCAGTGGTGCCACCATGGGTATCTCAGCGGCGGCTAATTCAAAAGCAAAATCATGCTCTTCCTGAATTTGCTGAGGGCTCCAACGTTCTGGCCGGTAAAATTTTACCACGTACTTTTGTGCCTGCAGGGCCGCCTGCGGATAAGCACTAAACTGATACACCCGGTTTTCGTAGCTGTTTAACGCCAGTAAACCACTGCTGACATCCAGCCCCAGTGAAAATAAGGCATCCAGAATGATTTCCGGGCCTAAACCCGAGAAATCAAAGGTGCCTGTCGGGGCTGGTTTATCGGCCAGCAAAGAAGGTGCTTTCCTGACTGACGCTCAGGCTGGGATTAGCCTGATCTGTCATGCTAAAACGAACAATAAATCGACCGCGTTCAGCCTCGTTAGGGTTGAATGACAGGCTTATTGGCACATCGCGGCTTTCACCGCCAACCAAGGTGATTTCTGTCGGCCCTATCCATTGCAGCGGCTGATCACTCTCAACGGTTAACACTAAAGTTTTCGCTTGCTGTGATTTATTAATCACCGCCAGGCGGTAAGTATTTTCAATCATGCCGCTGGCCGTTTCACGATAAAGGCTGCCGCCGGCACCCGCGCCGCCACGATCAAGCAACACATCAAGCTCCAGTGGCTTGCGCAGTACGAGATTTGTTACAAAGGCGGCGCACACCAGCACCAGTATCAGAAAATAACCCACCAGTTTTCCGCGGAAAATGCGCGTTTTCTGACCTTTGAGATTGTGCTCTGTGGTATAGCTTATAAGGCCGGTGGGGTAGCCCATTTTGGTCATGGTATCGTCACAGGCATCAATACAGGCACCACAGTTAATGCATTCATATTGCAGGCCATTGCGGATATCAATACCGGTCGGGCAGACATGCACACAGAGGTTGCAGTCGATACAATCGCCCAGACCTTTAGCTTTATAATCGGTATCTTTCCGGCTGCGTGGACCGCGGTTTTCACCACGTTTTTCGTCATAAGCTACGGTAAAGGTATCTTTATCAAACATCGCCGATTGAAAGCGGGCGTAGGGGCAGATGTGAGTACACATAATTTCGCGCATCCAGCCAGCATTACCATAAGTGCAAAGGGTAAAAACCAGTACTGATAAAACCGCCCAAAAGCCAGCTTGCATGGTGAAGAAATTAATAAATAACGGGCCTACCGGAGTGAAATAGCCGACAAAAATCAGCGATGTCAGTAAGGCAAAGCCAAGCCAACAAAAGTGGGTCAGGGCTTTTTTTGCAAATTTGCTGACTGACCATGGCGCTTTGTCTAGTGCTATGCGCTGATTGCGACTGCCCTGAATTTTTTCTTCAAACCACATAAAAATAAAGGTCCAGACAGATTGCGGGCATAAATAACCACACCAGACCCGGCCATAAAAGGTGGTGACAAAGAACAGCGCATAGGCAGCGATAATAAAGATCCAGGCGAGCAGAGTGAAATCTTGTGGCCACAGTGTCAGGGCAAAAATACTGAACTTTTGCTCAGCAATATTGAGTAATATCGCTTGCTGGCCGTTAAACTTCAGCCAGGGCAGCAACATAAAAAGCCCCATAAAAACAAAGCCCATATTGCGGCGAATGCTCTGATGCAGGCCTTTGACTGCTCTTACATAAATGCGATCACGTGAGGCATAACGGCCAGTCTCTGTCTGATCAGGTCTATGGATCTGTACTTCAACCGGAATGGTTTTGATATCAATTTTTTGCTGATCCATACTGACTCCTCTGATTTGCTACAAGCGCATTATATCAGGCTTACCGGCAAATTATTTGATATAAAATAACCTGATGCTGATGGCTGATGCGCTGACGGATGAATTCCTTTACAATAGTGGAGTGTGGTAATAGGTGTGTTTACTGAGCCCTTTAGCAATAGAGTAGTGAAAAGATGAAAACATTTTTCTGGTTAGTGGTGGTGGTACTGTTAATTATCACGTTTTCTGATCATGAGCTAATCCGGCCCTACCGGGATAAAGCCTATGAGTTGATTCTGGATAAAGCACCGAGCAGTGGC
>NZ_DAINOE010000043.1:0-28994 GCF_036735525.1 Arsukibacterium sp.
TCATAGGGCTCTTTGGCACCAAAGGTCGTTGCCTGCACAATGGCCTGATCTTTAGAGGCCGGATTTTCACTGGCAATAGCATAAACCACGGCATCGGCCAGTTTTTGTTCATGCACATTCAGTGAAGCCGGGCTTGCCGTTGCCCACTGCCCTGGTGGCGGATAATAGGTTTCAGCTGCCAAAGGCAACGCCACTAATAACAACAATAAAGCAGACATTCGCACTGCAGGCTCCTTAAGCGCATTTATACTTTGCAATAAACACTATACTGCGAGTTAGGCCAGTATTGTGCAAGTCGCTGGTGGACGAAAGATCTTCCGTGTGAGACCAAAGGCTTTTGGGGCAGCAACAACTGCGACATAATGTCGCACTAGTGACAGAAAGGCTTGTTAATATGCCCGTTTATCATTAAATTCTTGTTTGGTTTTTAATACAAATTAGGCCATATCATGCGATCATTTTTACTACCTTTATCTTTCCTACTAACCTTGAATATACTCATGACTAGCACAGCATTTGCCACTGAACTGCAACTCACACAAGGAGAAGTGCGAGTTCCTATGCCTGGCCGCTCAGTCACAGCCGGATATTTTACCTTGGTAAATAACACTACCGCAGCTGTAGAGCTTGTGAAGGCGAGCAGCCCAGCCTTTGCTAGAGTTGAGCTGCATCAGCATATAAAACAAGATGATGTGATGCGGATGGTTGAAGTTGAAGCGATTAGCTTAGATCCAGGTGCAACCTTAGTATTTCAACCTGGTGGTTTGCATTTAATGCTGTTTGAACCACAAATTGCTTTAACCGTGGGTGATTCGGTAAGTGTTACGCTACATTTTGCCGACAACACGACCAAAGAACTACAGCTACCGCTCACCGCAACACCTCGCAGGTAGTGATTCGAAAGCCGCTTATTCCAGCGTCACATAAGGTAATAAATGCTTAAGTTCTCTCGGCAATTGCACAATTGGCTTGGTCTTATCCTCGTCATACAAATTCTATTTTGGTTTTTAAGTGGCTTAGTGATGGCCATTATGCCAATTGAGCAAGTTCGAGGAGAGCATCTTCGTCACAGTGTTAACAGTAGCTGGCAGCAAGCCGTTATCGCGCCAGCAACCGTGTTATCAAAACATAGTAAAGCGGCCAACTTAGGTTTTAGCCAACAACTTACAGTGACCGACAATACGCTTATCGCAGCACCCGTGTATGTGATTACCGAGGCCGATCAGCAATATCGCTATCTTGCCAATACTGGCAACCAAATTGGCCTGCTGAAAGAAGCGGATATTTATCACCTTGCCAGCGCGCAATACCTGGGTAACGGGCAAATTAGTCATATTCAATGGTTAACGCAATTACCGCAGGAAGTAAAAAACCTCAGCGCACCGCTTTGGCAGGTGCAATTTAACGACGCCGACAACACGACCTTTTATCTCGACCCAGCAACAGGTCTCGTCCAGCGAGTAAGAACGCAAGGCTGGCGATTATTCGATTTTTTCTGGATGCTGCATATTATGGATTATAAAGATCGTAGTAACTTTAATAACCCGCTATTAATCGCCACGGCCGCAGCCGCCCTATTGTTTACCCTAACGGGTTTGATGCTGCTGTGGCAACGCTTTCGGCCAAAACGAAAAAGTAATAAATAAACTTAATCAAAATACCAATCTATCATCTTATGAACTCTATAAATGATAAATGTCGTTTAAAACCTCGCTAAACAGCTGCGAGGTTTTAATACGTTGTTTGAAATTGTCATTTAAAAAGCTTAAAAGCTTCGGCGTAATCGAAAGTAAATACTTCTGGGTTGAACAGGAATAACATACTGGCCACCAAAATATTGATAGGGTTCATAGCCTTTATGACCGGTTAAATTTACGACTGAAAGTCCTAAAGTCCAATCATTACTTCTCCAACTGGATTGTAAATCCCATATCGCACTCCCAGCCGCAGTGGTAGTATTTGGTAAGGTTAGTTCTCTGCTTGATGTTAAGGTAACACCTAAGCCCATATTCACCGCACCAGAATATAACTGACCTAATTCATAGCTTAAGGCTAATCTGCCTTTATGCTTAGGAATCGCTCTTAGCTGATCGCCGACGGGGATCGCATTATCTTCCGTTATTTCTGCTTTCGTATAGGCGTAGTTAACTAAAACACTTAAAGCTGAATTTGTCGGTTGATAAAATAAGTCTGTTTCAAAACCACGAGACTGCTGCTCACCCGTTTGAATTGATTGAAATGGATTATTAGGATCTGCGGTAATCACATTAGTTCGTGTTATATCAAACAGAGAGATTGTTCCGGCATTCTGATGCTTAGCTTTTCCATCATAGCCTTTTTGCCCACAGTTACTTTAGTCAATGTATGCTTATTTGAAACGTTTGAAAAGCGTTGCCTCATAGAAAACACACCGCAATTGCCAATTTAAGCGATAAAAAACCCCAGCACTAAGGCTGGGGTTTTAGGTTTAAGCACTAGCTTACCGCTTACCGATAAGCCTCAGGGCTTGGGCAAGCACACATCAGGTTGCGGTCGCCGTAAACGTCATCAATCCGGGTAACGGTTGGCCAGAACTTGTTTTCGGCTACATAAGCTGCCGGGAAAGCAGCGTATTGTCTGTCGTAGGCGCGATCCCAGGCTGGGTCGAAAATGTCCTGCATGGTGTGCGGGGCATAGGCCAGTGGGTTGTTGTCGACAGTCCACTCGCCCGCTTCTACCTTGGCAATTTCCGCACGGATAGTGCTCATCGCCTCTATAAACTTATCCAGCTCGGCTTTGCTTTCAGACTCGGTTGGCTCAATCATCAGCGTGCCGGCAACCGGGAAGCTCATGGTCGGTGAGTGGTAACCAAAGTCCATTAAGCGCTTGGCAATGTCCATCTCGGTAATACCGCTGGCTTCTTTTAACGGGCGAATGTCGATAATACATTCGTGCGCAACGCGGCCGTGGGTACCCACATACAGGATGGGGAAATGCGGGCTTAATTTTTTCGCCACATAGTTAGCCGTTAAAATGGCAAACTCAGTCGCTTGTTTTAAACCTTCGCTGCCCATCATAGCAATGTACATCCAGCTGATAGGCAGAATACCCGCGCTACCAAAAGGAGCTGCAGCTACAGCGCCGTTACTCTCACCGGTACCGTCAATTTTCACGATACTGTGGTTAGGTAAAAACGGCGCTAAATGGCTCTTCACGCCGATAGGGCCCATGCCCGGGCCGCCACCGCCGTGTGGGATACAGAAGGTTTTGTGCAGGTTTAAGTGCGATACGTCAGAGCCGATAAAGCCAGGCGAGGTTAAGCCTACCTGGGCGTTCATATTGGCGCCGTCCATATAGACCTGACCGCCGTATGAGTGGATTACTTCGCACAGCTCAGCGATGGTTTCTTCAAATACGCCGTGGGTAGAGGGGTACGTCACCATAATAGCGGCTAAACGATCGCCTACTTCGGCGGCTTTGGCTTTTAAATCAGCCATATCGATATTGCCTAACTTATCGCAGTCGACCAGTACCACTTCATAGCTGGTCATGGCCGCGGTAGCCGGGTTAGTACCGTGGGCAGAGACTGGAATTAAACAGATATTACGATGGCCTTCACCACGGCTTTCGTGGTACTTACGAATGGCCACCATACCCGCGTACTCCCCCTGGGCACCAGAGTTTGGCTGCATAGAGATATTGTCGTAACCGGTGATATTTACCAGCCAATCGCCCAGCTGGGTGATCATCTCGTAGTAACCTTCGGCCTGATCGCGTGGTACGAACGGGTGTAATGAACCAAACTCTGGCCAGGTGATCGGGATCATCTCGGCCGTGGCGTTCAGTTTCATGGTGCATGAACCCAACGAAATCATCGAGTGGTTCAGCGCTAAATCTTTGTTTTCCAGCTTTTTGATATAACGCAGCATCTCAGTTTCGCTGTGATACTGGTTAAATACCGGGTGGCTTAATACCGCAGAAGTACGGGCTAAGTCAGCTGGGATAGAGCTTGAGCCATTGGCAACGATCTGTGCATCCAGAGTGTTAACGTCTAACGCATGGCCAGCACCTAACACGATATCAAGCAATTCTGCGATATCAGCCGCTTTAGTGGCTTCGTTAAAGCTTACCGCCAGGCTGTCTGCTACATCAGTGCGCAAGTTAACACCGGCCGCTAAGGCACGGGCAACAACGGCAGCGCGATCAGCAACCTTGAACGTCACGGTATCGAACCAGTGGCTATTGACCAGGGCAACACCTTTGGCTTGTAAGCCAGCAGCAAAAATATCGGCGCTGCGGTGAATACGCTCGGCGATATCTTTTAAGCCTTGCGGGCCATGGTACACCGCATAGAAAGAGGCGATATTGGCCAGTAATACCTGGGCAGTACAGATGTTCGAGTTGGCTTTTTCACGGCGGATATGCTGCTCGCGGGTTTGCATCGCCATCCGCAGTGCCTGATTGCCACGGCGATCTTTAGATACACCAATAATGCGGCCTGGCATAGAGCGCTTGTAGGCATCGCGGGTAGCGAAAAACGCGGCGTGTGGGCCACCATAGGCCATCGGCACGCCAAAGCGCTGCATGGAGCCTAATACCACATCAGCACCCAGCTCGCCCGGTGCTTTTAACAGCAATAACGCCATAGGATCGGTCGCCACAGCAACGATGGCTTTTTTCGCCTGCAGCGCGGCAATCAGTTCGCTGTCATTACGGATATCACCGTTGGTGGTTGGGTACTGTAATAAGGCACCGAAGACATCGTGCTCACCGGCGTCGCTGGCTTTGCCTACGATGATGTCAAAACCAAACATTTCGGCGCGGGTTTTTACCACGTCGATAGTTTGTGGGTGCACATCATCAGCAATAAAATACAGGTTAGATTTGCTCTTAGTGACACGCTTAGCCAAAGCCATAGCCTCAGCCGCAGCGGTGGCTTCGTCCAGCAGTGAAGCACTGGCCAGTTCCATACCGGTAATATCTAAAGATAATTGCTGGAAGTTTAATAACGACTCTAAACGGCCCTGAGCAATTTCTGGCTGGTAAGGCGTATAGGCCGTGTACCAACCCGGGTTTTCTAATACGTTACGCAAAATGACATTCGGCGTTAGCGTAGGGTGATAACCCATACCAATGTAGGATTTATACATTTTATTTTTCGACGCCACGGCTTTTAAGTAGCTTAACGCTTCGTCTTCCGTTTTGCTGTCACCAATGGCCAGAGGCTTAGGTAACCGAATACTCTGTGGTACGGTTTGCGCTATCAGTTGTTCCAGGCTGTCTACGCCAAGCTCTTGTAACATAGCGGCGGTTTCAGCTTCATCAGGGCCTATGTGGCGCTGGATAAATTCGTCGTGTTTCGCAAGTTGCGTCAGGGTTTTCACAGCGGTATGGGTCATGCCTTGAATGTCCTAGTGTTGATACAGCGTTCTGCTTATGCTTCAGTAACATAAAGCCCCGTTTTAGTACGGGGCTTTAGCCTGAGAGGATCTGTTGTTTAGTCTTCGTCGATGGCGTTTTTGTAACCTTCGGCGTCTAATAACGTGGCCAGTTCAGCCTCGTCAGAGATTTTAATTTTAAACATCCAACCATCCTGATATGGGCTGGCGTTGACTTGCTCAGGGGCATCAGACAGCGCGTCATTAACCGCCACAATTTCGCCTGATAAAGGGGCATAAATATCAGAGGCGGCTTTCACCGATTCTGCCACCGCACAATCATCACCCTGAGTGACGCTGTCGCCTACTTCAGGTAATTCAACAAACACCATATCACCCAATAAACCCTGGGCGTGTTCAGTAATGCCCACGGTGTAAACTCCGTCACCGTCATGACGAGCCCATTCGTGGCTGCTGGCGTATTTTAATTCATTCGGGATTAAGCTCATTCTGTATTCCTTCGCTGCTGTTTACGCTATTTCTTAGGTGATAGTTCGTAATTAAGATTATTAGTTTAGATGACTTTTTTGCCCATGCGTACAAAAGCCGGTTTGACCACTTTTACGCTGACCATTTTGCCACGAATATCTACTTCGGCGCTATCGGTCGTTGCCGCCGGCACCCGTGCCATGGCAATGCTGTAGCCCAGGGTAGGTGAAAAGGTACCAGAGGTAATTACACCCTCACCGGCAGCGGTCAACACCCGTTGACCATGGCGTAATACACCCTTTTGCTCCATGACCAGGCCCACCAGTTTATCGGTGCCCGTGGTTTTTTGTTGTTGCAGTGCGGCGCGGCCAATAAAGTCACGCTCAGCCGGTTCCCAGGCGATAGTCCAGCCCATGTTAGCGGCTAACGGCGATACCGTCTCATCCATGTCCTGCCCATACAAATTCATGCCGGCTTCTAAGCGCAGTGTATCACGCGCGCCTAAGCCAGCAGGTTTAACGCCTGCTTGTAATAATTGTTGCCAGAAACCGGCGGCTTGCTCGGCAGGCAGGGCAATTTCATAGCCGTCTTCACCGGTGTAACCTGTGGTGGCAATAAATAAATCACCGGCCTGCTTGCCAAAAAACGGTTTCATTCCGGCAATGGCGCTGTTTTGCTCGGCCGTTAATAAGGTAGCCACTTTGGCTTTAGCATTGGGGCCCTGCACCGCTATCATGGCAAATTCCGGGCGCTCAGTCACCACCACCTCAAAAGCAGCGGCCTGGGCAGTGATATGCGCTAAGTCTTTTTCGCGGGTGGCCGAGTTCACCACTAAGCGGAAGTAATCTTCCTGTAAGAAATACACGATAAGATCATCAATAACGCCGCCCTGACTGTTCAGCATACCGCTGTACAAGGCCTTACCCGGCACCGTTAATTTGGCGACGTCATTGGCTAATAAAAAGCGCAGGAATTCACGGCTACGCTGACCAGTGATATCCACTATGGTCATATGCGATACATCAAACATACCGGCGTCCTGACGCACCGCATGGTGCTCTTCAATTTGAGAGCCGTAGTTAATTGGCATGTCCCAGCCGAAGAAATCTACCATCTTGGCACCAGCGGCTAAGTGGCTGGCATGTAACGCGGTATGTTGAGCCATTATGTTTCCTACTGTTAGGTGAGCCACAAGCGGTGAAATGAGCAAATATGCTGTGCTTGCGGATAAAAATGCGCTTCGATTATAACGCAAGGGGCCGCCGGCAAACAGCCCCTTTTGGATTACTTTTTGTAATGAATCAACTGCGCTTACTAAAAAAACTAAGGCGAAACTTTAGCCAAAAAAACCGACTAAGGCCGGGCAATATCCGGCAAGTCACCGCTATTACCAAGGGCTGCAGCGATGATCTGCTGTTTAACGCCAGGCAATTTATTCAATACACTCATGCCAAGACCTCTTACCAGCTTTAATGCATGTTGATCATTACTGAAACCCCGCTTGAAGGCTTCCATGGCGGCGATCAGCGTTTGCGCCTCGGCTTTGCGCCAGCGCTCGTAATGGCGTAAGGCGCGGTGTTCGGCCAGTGGTTTGCCGGCTTGTTGCTGTGCTGCCAGTATTTGCGCCAGCGCCGCCACATCCATCAGCCCCAGGTTCATGCCCTGACCGGCCAACGGATGAATACTGTGCGCGGCATCGGCCACTAACAGCACCCTGCCGCGCAGCCACTGGCTGGCATAACGCATTTTAAGGCCAAAGCGCTGGCGCGCGGAGTTCAGGCTTAAGCAGCCTAATACCGATTGGCTGGCGGCGGTCAACGCCTGATTAAATTCGGTATCAGACAGCGCCATTAACTCAGTGGCAACCGCATTTTCGGCACTCCAGACAATAGAGCATTGCTGTTGCCCGGGCAGCGGCAACAAGGCCAGCGGGCCGCTGGCTAAAAATACCTGGCGAGCCACCTGCTGATGCGGCAGCTGGGTGTTAATGATGGCCACTATCGCCTGCTGATCGTAATCCCAGTGCGTCAGCGCCAGTTGTTGCTGCTGGCGCACAAAAGAATTCACGCCGTCAGCGCCGACCAGCAGCTGGCTTAATAACAGCTGGCCAGAGGCGGTTTGCACCAGCACTTCGCGTTCAGTTTGTTCCAGCTTGCTGATGTCACAGTCAAACAAGCACTCAATATTGGCCTGTTGCTGTATTTGCAGGTACAGCTGCTGGCGAATTTGTTCGTTATCGCAAATCCAGCCAAGCGGCTGGCCGGCAGCATCGCTAAAGTCGATATTGGCAAAACTGTCAGCCTCCCACACCCGCATAGCGGTGTAGGGCTGGGCACTTTTCGCAATGCCTGACCAGGCGCCCACCGTTGATAACACCCGCATCGAGGCCGGATTAAGCGCACTGACTCTGGCAAACTGTGGCGCAGCTGGTTGCGGCATCGGGCCTTTTTCCAGCAAGGCCACCTTCAGGCCTAAGGGTGCCAGCAGTAATGCTAATGTCAGGCCCGCACTGCCGCCACCCACTATGGTGACATCATACCTTTGCATAAGCGCTTCCATAGCCCATGGCCTGCGTGGCCAGAGGGCGTTTTAAATCATCACACAGCAACATCGCCGTTAACCCCAGATTTCGCGCCAGCGCCACTAAGCGCGACTGATTAGAGAAACTGCGCACCAGCGCATCAGTAAACCATATGACCCTTTGCATGTCCTGTTGCCGCTGTTGCTGATACTGGCGTAGCAAGGGATAGGCGCCGGCATCCGTGCTGTGTTGTAGCAGCTGCACCAAACAGCTGATATCGCGCAGCGCCAGATTAAAGCCCTGCCCGGCAATGGGATGCAAATTATGCAAGCTGTTACCTAGTAGCGCCGAACGATGACGCACCACCTCACTGGCTTTGCGCAGCTGCAAGGGATAGGCGACACGCTGCCCCAGCCGGGTAAATATCCCGGCGCTGTAACCAAACTGCTGCAGTAAGCGCGCTAAAAAATCGCTATCAGACAAGCTCAGCAGCTCTGCAGCCTGATGTTGCTGTACTGTCCACACCAGCGAATAGCGCTGGCCCGTTAACGGCAGTAAGGCAATGGGGCCATCGGCGGTAAAGCGCTCAAAGGCTTTGTGCTGATGCGCTGTGGCCAGCGCCAGATTGCTGATAATAGCCGTTTGCTGATAGGGCTGTTGCTCAATGGTAAAACCGGCCAATTGCCGGCTGGGCGACTGGCCGCCTTCGGCAATCACTAACAGTTTAGCGCTTAATTGCTGGCCATCTGCCAACAGCAGCTGCTGTTGCTTCAGCTCGGGTTGCAGTTGCGCTATGGCATTAGGTTGAAAAAACCTCACGGCTGTATCTTTAGTCAGCGCCTGTTGCAATACGCTGCCCAGATGTTCAACTTCCAGCACCTGACCCAGCGCAGGCTTACGGTATTCGTCTGCCGATAAATAGGTTTTACCAAAATGGCCTTTATCTGACACTTCAATATGCTTAATGGCACAGGCATGGCTGGCTAAGGCCGGCCACAAGCCCCAGGCGGCTAATTGCTCAACACTGGATGCGGCCAGCGCTATGCTTCGACTGTCAAAGCTGGCCGCCGGCGTATCCGCCCTTTGTTGCTCAATAATGGCCAGTTGCAAAGCCGGGCATTGCTGGCGCAGCGCATAGGCCAACATAGCCCCGGCCATGCCGCCACCGGCGATGATCAGATCAAAGTGCTGCTGCTTCATTAGTGTGTTACTTCACTAAAAACTGTCACCCGTTATCCTTCATCAATTCCGTTATATCCTGCAAGGTTTTGACCGCACCTGCCGTTAAATTACGCTGCGCCGTGTCGGTGACCAGGATATTATCTTCAATGCGCACGGCCAAATCCCACCATTGCTCAGCACAGGGGCTGCCCGCGGGGATATAAAGGCCAGGCTCTATGGTTAGTACCATGCCTTGGGCAAAAGCGATATCCTCACCAGCAACTTTATAAGCGCCGACATCATGTACGTCTAAGCCCAGCCAATGGCCTATGCCATGAATAAAATACTGCTTACAGGCTTTGCTGCTGATAAGCTCATCCAGCTCGCCTTGCAAAATACCTAAGGCCACTAAGCCTTCCGTCAGTTTTTGCTCGGCCAGCTGATTTAACAACGCAAAGCTGCAACCCGGTTTTACCGCAGCGATACAGGCTAACTGGGTATCCAGCACCAGCTGATACAATGCGGCCTGCTCTGCGCTAAAGCGGCCATTTACAGCAAAGGTACGGCTGATATCAGCCGCATAACCCTGATACTCACAGCCGGCATCAATCAGTACCAGCTGGCCAGCAACCAGCTCACTGCTGTTAGCGGTGTAATGCAAAATACAGCCATTGTCACCGCTGCCAACAATGCTGTTATAGGCAGCATGGCGTGCGCCCTGCATGGCAAATTCATGCAGAATTTCGGCTTCTAACTGATACTCATAACGCCCGGGCCGGCTAAAACGCATGGCTCTGTGGTGCGCTGCCACACTGATATCTGCCGCCTGTTGCATGATGGCGATTTCTTCGGCGCTTTTTATCAACCGGAGCGAGGCCGTGAACGGCCGTAAATCCTGCCAGTTGCCCGGCGCCGACTGACCACGTTTTTCTGCTTGGCGCAGCTTGGCGCACAGCAGGTGTAACTGCTGCTCTAACTCAGTAAATTCACCCAGGTTCAGGTATAAGGTATGTTTGCCTTGCAGCGCCTGCTCCAGTTGTAATAGCAGGCTTGATACCGGCGCTGCCGCTAAGCCCAGCTCTGCAGCGGCTTGCTCAGGCCCGGCACGACGACCATGCCATACTTCGGCCAGCGGATCTTTTTCCTGACACAGCAGCAGGCTGTGCTCAGCGCCATCAGTTTCTTTAATTAACAGCAGCAAGGCTTCGGCTTCGTTAAAGCCGGTAAAGTAAAAAAAGTCGCTGTGCTGACGAAAGGGGTAATGGGTATCGCGGCTGCGGCATTTTTCCGTGGCACCAGGCAACAGCGCTACCGAGTCCGGGGTCATTAACGCCAATAAACGGCTGCGCCGCTGGCTAAAGGTATCTGCCGATAATGTCATACCGGCGTAAAAGGCACTGTTGCTCATACCATGTTATTCATATTAAGTCCGCTTAATGCAGGGTTTTATTCGGGGCCACCGGCTCTGGAAATTTTTGCCCTACTTCGTTGTAACAGCAAAACACCATCATACGGATATGCTCTAACACCATAAAGTAGGCTTCTTCATTTTCGGCGGCACTGGCATCACCTGACGTGTGAATATCAACTTTGGTCACTTCGGTAAGCTGCTCAATGGCTTCGCGCACATCAGCGCTCACCAGCGACAAGTCGGTTTGTTGTACAGCAAAACCCACTAAAAACGCCTGCGCCCATTCCACCATGGCTTCCACCCGCTCGGCTAAACTGTCATCATCACTGGGTAGCAGTAAATTAAAGCTGTAATCGCCCTGCGCCAGGCTGGCAGCGGTGCTGTCAATCAGTTGCTGAATATCAGTCTTTAGTGCAGCAGGCACGGCCTGACCATCATTTAAAAAGTCGTACAATACCGGTAGCAGGTTTTTGGCGTTTGGTGTTAAGCCAGCACTGAGTAAACCACTAATCAAGCCATGTAACTCAGCGGCGGTGGCCATAACAAAGGCGTCATCCAGACTGGCACTCCAGCGATCATAAGACAGTGCAAATTGAGCAGGCATGAGGTCCCCGTCGGCTAATCAATCTATAAGGCTATGCTACCACCACAGCAGCTAATACGCCAAGCCGGCAGCCAATGCCGTAAGCTTAAAACTACAGCAATCAGCCAACAATTTTATAAAATAGCTGATAATGCCCGATAGCAGCTGTTATACTCAGTGTTGTTCTCTGGACTGTTTGTATAGCTGTTGACGTCCCTGAGCCGATAATTGTTTTACCTAGGAATTCTTCTGCGTTGCTTTTGTGCAGGCCCGGCTTGTACCGGGAAGCCTACGGTGACCATTGGTCTTCCGCCTTGAACCTTGGGTTCAAGGGCTTAAATAGTTTACGGCAGCCCGGAGAATTCCTCATTTTTATGGCTTTGTAGATGACAATAATAACCGCTATGTCTGATCGCCAACAGCTTCGCGCTGTTATCCGGCAACGTCGCCAGCAATTAAGCCCACAGCAACAAGCCCAGGCGGCTGAGCAATTAATGCAACAGTGCATCGCCATGCCGCAGTTAATGCAACAACAACATTTTGCGCTTTATTTAGCCAATGACGGTGAGCTCAGCACAGCCCCGCTGATTCAGGCGCTCTGGCAAGCGGGCAAGCGCGTCTACTTGCCGCTGTTAGACCCAGACCATCCCGGCCAGTTAGTCTTTATGCCCTACCACGCCGGAACAAAGCTGCTGCCAAATCGCTTTGGTATTGGCGAGCCGGCATTAAATCCTTCACAACTGGCGCCGTTGAATCAACTGCAGGTGATTTTTACACCGCTGGTGGCCTTTGACCACCACGGTAACCGCCTAGGGATGGGTGGCGGCTTTTACGATCGCACCCTGGCGCAACTGCCCAAAGACCATCACTGCCAGTTAATGGGTCTGGCGCATGATTGTCAGCAGGTTGCGCACATACCGGTGCAAAGCTGGGATCAGCCGCTGCAAGCCGTGATCACGCCCAGCCGCTATTTGCCCTTTAAGCAACTTTCATCACTAAACTGATTTTTCTGCTGTTGTCCCGGCCGGCTTTCGATATAATATCCATCTGTATGGCTAAATGAAAACGGACTCACTGATGACTCAAGATGAAATGAAACGCAAAGCTGCCTGGGCGGCGCTCGAATTTGTCCCGGCCAATAGCATAGTAGGTGTTGGCACCGGCTCAACGGTGAATCATTTTATTGAAGCGCTGGCCAGCATTAAACATCAAATCAGTGGCACCGTATCCAGCTCTGTACAATCCACCGACAAGCTGCGCGCTTTGGGTATTCCTGTGCTGGAGTTAAATGATGTTAGCGAGTTTGCCGTGTACATTGATGGCGCCGATGAAATAAACCCGCAACGCCACATGATAAAAGGCGGTGGCGCCGCCCTTACCCGTGAAAAAATTGTCGCAGCGGTAGCTAAGCGCTTTATTTGTATTGTCGATAGCAGCAAGCAAGTTGAGGTGCTGGGGCAGTTTCCGCTGCCGGTTGAAGTGATCCCGATGGCGGCCGCTTATGTCAGCCGAGAACTGGCCAAGCTCGGTGGCACACCGGTGCTGCGTCAGGGCGTTATTACCGATAATGGTAATCAGATCATTGATGTGCATGGCCTGAGCATTACCGAGCCATTGCAGTTTGAACAGCAACTAAACAACATTGTTGGCGTGGTCACCAACGGCATTTTTGCCCAGCGTGCCGCCGATATCGTGCTGGTGGGCAGTGCTACAGGCACCAAAATAATTCAATAGCTAACAGTGCCTGATGTATCCATTTTTTAAATTAAAGCAAAGAGAAGTGACATGGAAAAATTTTCACTGCCAAAAGATAAAATAAAAATCCTTTTACTGGAAGGCCTGCACCACAGTGCCGTACAAACCTTTAAAGATCAGGGTTACAGCAATATCGAGTACTTAAAAACCTCGCTGCCAGAGGACGAACTGATTGAGCGGATGAAAGACGCGCACTTTGTCGGTATCCGTTCACGCAGCCAACTGACAGAAGCCGTGCTGGATGCCGCCACAAAATTGGTTGCCATCGGTTGTTTTTGCATTGGTACCAATCAGGTCGATTTAGACGCAGCCAGGCTACGGGGTATTCCGGTATTTAATGCCCCTTTTTCTAATACCCGCTCGGTGGCCGAGTTAGTGCTGGGGCAAATTATTATGCTGTTGCGCGGTATTCCGCAGCGCAATGCCGCCGCACACCGTGGTGAGTGGCTAAAAACGGCTGATAATTCTTATGAAGCCCGTGGCAAAACCCTTGGCATTATTGGTTATGGCCATATCGGCACCCAGCTGGGCATTATGGCCGAGAACATTGGCATGCGCGTGCAGTTTTACGATATTGAAAGCAAACTGGTACTGGGTAACGCCACCCAGGTTGAATTAAGTCAGCTGTTAAAAACCTCTGATGTAATTAGCCTGCATGTGCCGGAAACCGCTCAAACCAAGAACATGATTGGCGAAGCCGAGCTGGCGCTGATGAAGCAAGGCGCCATTTTAATTAACGCCTCACGCGGCACTGTAGTAGATATTGACGCCCTGACTCAGGTACTGCAACAGCAAAAACTGGCCGGCGCGGCTATCGACGTGTTCCCGGTGGAGCCCAAAGGCAATAACGAAGAGTTTATCTCGCCACTGCGCGCCTTTGATAATGTCATTTTAACGCCGCACATTGGCGGCTCTACGCAAGAAGCCCAGGAAAATATTGGCTTTGAAGTGGCCGGTAAAATGGTGAAATACAGTGATAACGGCTCAACGCTGTCTGCGGTTAACTTCCCTGAAGTGTCGCTGCCAGAGCATAAAGGCCGCTCCCGCTTACTGCATATCCATAAAAACCAACCGGGTATGCTGACCAAAATTAACGAAGCTTTTGCCAAGCACAATATCAATATTTCTGGTCAGTACTTACAAACCGTTCAGGAAATTGGTTATGTGGTGATCGACATCGATTCTGCCGATCACGAACTGGCACTCAACGAGTTAAAAGCTATCCCCGGCACCTTAAGGGCCAGGGTATTGCACTAAGCTTTTACAACACAATAGCGCCAGGCATTCGCTTTATAACTCTATAATGTCACCGATAGCGGGGATCCTGGCGTGGATCCCTTGCTTGGCTAACTCTTGTTGTAAAGTTTGCTGCGCCTGTGGCTCGCCATGAATAAGATAAAATTCTGGCTGGCCACCAATAGCACCGGCCCAGGCCAATAACTCCGACTGACCGGCATGGGCTGAAAAACCGCCAATGGTATGCACCTGCGCTTTGACGACGATGTCCTGGCCAAATAACTTCACCCGCCGCTCACCATCGACCAACCGCCGCCCCAGGGTACCTTTTGCCTGAAAGCCAACAAAAATCAGATGGTTAGTGTTTTTCCATAAATTATGTTTTAAATGGTGCACTATACGGCCTCCATTACACATACCGCTGCCGGCAATAATGATGGCACCTTTGGTGACCCGGTTAATGGCCATCGAATCTTCTACTTTTTCGGTTAACTTCAGCATTGGCAACAACTGCTCCAGATTGCGGCCTGGCCCGGCACCAATTCTGGCTAAATCAGCTTTATCCAGCGAATGCAGATAGTCGTTGTAAATTTGGGTAATACTAATGGCCATAGGGCTATCCAGGAAAATAGCCTGCTGTTTTAAACGGCCCTGATGATATAGCAACGCCAGGTAGTACAGGATTTCCTGCGAGCGCCCCAGCGCAAAGGCCGGAATAAACACATTGCCGCCCTGATCGTAGGCTTGCGACAGGGCTGTGGCAAATTCCTCTATAGTGCTGTCCAGCGCCTGATGATTACGATCGCCGTAAGTGCTTTCCATCAACACTATATCGGCCTGACCAATATCAGTCGGATCGTGCATTAACACTGTGGCCGGATTACCCAAATCGCCGGAAAACACCAGCTTACGCATGGCCTGACGGCCTTTTAGCCATAACTGCACTATGGCTGAGCCCAGAATATGGCCGGCATCGGCAAATTCCAGCTCTAAACCCGGTAGCGGCACCATCCTTTTGCGATAAGCTAACGGCTGCACCAACTGGCTGACCCGCTCAGCATCAGCCAGCGTCATTACCGGCTCTTGCTGCTTTTTATCACTGCGCGCAGCTTTTCTGTTTTGCCACTCCAAATCTTTTAAATACAAGCCTACTGAGTCTTTTAGTAACACTGTTAATAATTCAGCGGTACCGGCAGTACAAATAATTTTGCCGTTAAAACCCTTAGATACCAGCAACGGCAGTAAGCCGCTGTGATCAATATGCGCATGCGATAAAATCACCAGATCAATGTCTTTCGGTTTAAAGGCAAACTTAAACTTATGCCACTCCCGCACCTGATCCGCGCCCTGCGTCATACCGCAGTCCAGCAAAATCTGCTGGTTATTATGCTTAATAAGGTAACAAGAGCCGGTAACCTGACCGGCAGCCCCGATAAAACGTAAACTGGCATTAACTGGCATCCGCGTGCTCCTTTGGTGTGTCTTGGCTTTTACTCTCTGCAAGATTGTCTGCTGATTTGTCAACAACGTGCTCTGCTGCAGTATCATGCGGCTGGTACTGATTTTGTAAGTTTCCCAGCGCCAGCATGGCCCGGGTTAACTGCTGATTAAAGCGACGCAGCTCAGCAAAGCGTAATAGCTGATCGCCGCCCTTGTCATTACTAAGACGCTCGCTGAGCACCAGCATGTACAACTGCTTTTTCAGTTGCTGCCGCTCACGCATCAGCTCGCGGTAACAACTGCGCACGGCCGGCGCATCTTGTGGCCAATGTGCGGCAATCAGTTGCTGCCATAACGGCTGCTCCAGCAATAAGCCATCAATATCCGCAGCCAGATGCCGGTGTAAGGCCGGAAATAATTGCAGCGTCAATTCCAGTCGTAACTGATTTTTTACCAGCTCACTGAGCGCCTGAGCTTCCTGCTCCGCCAGCTGTTGTTTACCCAGTTGCAGCATATAGTGGCTAAGCTCCGTTTGCAGCTGGCGGATAGCATCCAGCGTATCAGTGTCGGTACCTTTACCTTTACTCAGCGCCAACGCCTGACTGGCAATCAACTGCCCTACCCGCAAGGTTTCCATACTCAGGGTTTTAATGGCCAGGGCTGGTATCGCCAGACTGGAGGCATCCAGGCTGCGCAGTTGATCAATAGATTGCCGGCGAAAGCGGCTATTCAGATATAACACTAAGCGCCCGGTAATAGGCCACATTAACAGTACGCCCAGCACATTAAACAGCGTATGGAACAGCGCCAGACTTACCGCAGCAGAAGGATCGGCAAACAACGCATGTTGCAGCCACGATATCAACCACAGCAAAGGGTTGAGTATGATTAACGCCACCAGACCGGTAAGTACGTTAAAAATTACATGCAGCATCGCCAGCCGTTTAGCTTTCGCGGTGGCCGCCAGTGTGGACATTAATGCCGTAGAGGTAGTACCGAGGTTAGCGCCAATAACAAAGGCTGCCCCTAAAGCTAAGGGCAATACCCCGGCTGATACGGCGGTAATCACCAGCGCTATCACCGCAATGGAGGCTTGCATCAGGGTACTGAGCAAAGTACCCAGCAACACACCCAGTAAAATCCCCCAGATACCCAACTGACTTAAGGTTTCAAACTCAATATCAATAAAGGCAGCATCAAAGCTTTGCTTTAAAAAGCTCAGCCCCAAAAACAGCATGCCAAAGCCAATCATGCCCTCGCCGATGCCTCTGCGCCTTACCGACTTACTAAATAACTGCAGCACAGCACCAACACCAACAATCGGCAGCGCTAACGCATCAATTTTAAATTGCAGGCCAACTAACGCAATAAACCAGCCAGTGACCGAGGTACCGACATTACTGCCATAAATAACATAGGCGGCATTTTGCAGCGATAAAATACCGGCATTGATAAAGCCAATCGTCGTCACGGTAATAGCGCTGGACGATTGCACCGCTACTGTTGCTATACCACCAAACAGCACACCCTGAATGGGTTTACCGGTCCAGCGTTGTAAAAACTGCATTAAGCTTGGTCCGGCAGCGGTTTTTAAACCACGGCTCATCCAGTCCATGCCCAGTAAAATTAAGCCGAGAGCCCCAAAGGCCATCAGCGCATCAGTCCACATTGTAATTCCTTGTATAATTTGAGCATTTATATCGTAACTTGTGCCTGTTAATATTAGTCTAGATCAAACAATACCGATACGGTGGCAGGCAACAGGAGCTTGGCTAATGTCAGAAAAAAACTTATATAAACGCCATTTTACAACAGCACAGGAATCGCTGAATGCCATTAATCAGCTGCAAGATCATGAGTCTTATAAGTTAGCCTTCGCCGATCATGCGTTTTTAATGCAAGACGAATTACGTCATGTGCGCTTGCAACTGGAATATCTGAAACCACAACTGGTGCTGGAACAACATCAAGTGGAAGCCACCATAGTGGTATTTGGCAGTGCCCGTTTCTGGTCACCCGAGCAGGCCACACTGGCTTTGCAACAGGCTGAGACTGCCTTAGCCGCCAACCCGGATGATGCCAATATGCAACAAGCCAAATTGCTGGCAGTACGGCAGGTGCGCAGCAGTGGCTATTATGCGGCGGCGCAGCGTTTTGCCGAGCTGGTGACGACACACAGCCAACAGCATCAGGATAATGCACTAATGATTATCAGTGGTGGTGGCCCCGGTATTATGGAAGCGGCCAACAGAGGGGCTATGGCCGCAGGTGGCCAGAGTATAGGGTTAAATATCGTGCTGCCCAAAGAGCAACACCCTAACCCCTACATCACACCGCAATTTTGTTTTCAGTTTCACTATTTTGCCATTCGTAAAATGCACTTTTTACAACGCGCCCGTGCTCTGGTGGCCTTTCCCGGCGGTTTTGGCACCCTGGATGAATTATTTGAAACCCTGACCTTAATTCAAACCCAAAAAGCCGGGCAGGTGCCGGTGATTTTATATGACAAAGCTTTTTGGCAGCGTTTAGTCAATTTTGACATGCTGGTCGAGGAAGGGTTAATCAGCCCACAGGATATCGACCTTATCCAGTACGCCGACAGCCCCGAGCAAGCCTGGCAAATTATTGCGGATTTTTATCAACTGACGCTCTAGTACTGGGCGCTAACAGGCAATTGGCGTAAAAGGTAGTAGTGGCAGGCCAGTCAGAGAATACGCCGATCACGCCAATGTCTCTGGCCAGCACATCTAACAATTGCAGTGCTACGCCTTCATGGGCCGTGAGCTCAGAGATAGATTGGTAATACCAACCACCGCCCTCGCTGAGCCGGCCTGAGCGCTCTAATGTCCAACTGATGATATCAAGCCCGGCGACTCTGGCAGCCTTAGCATAGGGTGATGGCACTATCTTGCCTTGCTCTGTGGTCACCAGCACCCAAAGTGGCGGCGCTATAATATTCAGGCCGGCAGCTTTTAACGCTGTCATTGAGGGGTGCCAGCTGGCCGGCTGCAAAGGGTCAAAACCCTCTGTTTCATAACGGCCATCCAGCCAGACCGCCTGTTTAGCAAATTCAGGCTCGGCAGCAAGCCAGTAAAGAATATCCTGATAATCAAAAGATTGCAGATACACCTGACTGGGTGCAACACCGGCTGCTTTATATTCATCAACTAATTGCTGCGCATATTGTTGCTGCGTATAACGGCCATTAAAAGGCATCGGTACTTCGGCGCCTTTTAGCTCCGGTGTCATTTTTCGATCTAATTGCTGCAGTAAAGTAATGCTTTGCTGATGAGAGAGCACAGCCGGACATTGCGCACTGTAAAGTTCCGTGCGCCAGTCCGGCGTCCCCTGAAGATATTCCGCTACCGTGCGGGCTTGCAGATTAATGCCATCCATTTTGCCGCAAAGCGACAAAAATTCAGTTAAATCAATATCACTGGTACAACACTCAGCCTGTGCCGGGCGCCCGCTTTGCGGATCTGCCGGCGTAAAAGGCTGGCGACAACGGGCGGCTAATTCTGGCCTGAGTAATATATCGGTAGTTTGGTGTAAGTCACATTGCGCATGGCGGCAAACCAGCTGCTTATCGCGGGTAAAGGTAACATCACATTCAATAATGCCAGCGCCCATCGCCGCCGCGGCCCGGTATGATGCGGCAGTATGCTCGGGGAACATCATAGGGGCGCCACGATGACCAATAGAAAAATCGCTGGCCACAAAAGGCCCCTGGCATTGGCGTAATTGCTGCTTAAGCTCACTGTCTGGCAGGCTGTCCACTAAATAAAATGGCCTGGGGCCCAGCTCGGCTAAAGGCCGCTCTGCGGCCTGGCTGAGCAGGCTGGTTGACATCAGCAAGCCCAGAGATAACAGTAAACCCAGTGATAACAGCCCGCTCGGTTTTAACCACTGCCGGTACAACTGCAACAAAGCATGCGTCATTTGCATCAAATAATCTCCGACATACTGAGCACAGCAGCCTAACGCAATACTATGTCAGTTAGATGACATAGTTACCAGCAATCCCACAAATTGTTTCATTCCGTTAAACAATACAATCCTAAAAAAACATCATGCACCGACAAATAAATATTTAAATACATTTAAGTAACATAATTTTGTCATAAAACGCCTGCACAATCCCTGCCGTCAGCAACTCATCTGACCATAACAACCAGATCCCGATAATAATAATGGAGAATTACCGTGTCTCAGTTTGCATTTAACCGCCTCAGCCTGGCATTAATGATGGCGCTAACTACCCCGCTACTCTCTGCTGCCGCGACAGAATCTGATAAAAACACCAGCCTGCAGGAGCAAGATGTAGAAGTGGTATCTGTGCTGGGTAAACGCGTTAGCTATGCCAACAACAGTACCGATGACCAGATGAAACAGGCGATGGCGCCAATTGGCAATGTAATGAATTTAATTGATAACCTGCCAGGCATCAATGTTGGCCAGGGGGATGCATTTGGCAGTGATGACTATACCACTACCATCAGTATGCGTGGCTTTGTCATCGATCGCGCCGATCAGCAACTGGGTATTACCATAGATGGTATTCCTAATGGTGGCTCTGCCTATGCCGGTGGCAGTAAAGCCAACCGTTATCTGGATGTAGAAAACACCCGCTTTATCGAAGTGGGCCAGGGCAGCGCTGATATTGCTTCAGCCTCACTGGATGCGTTGGGCGGAACCATTAATTTTGTCTCTGCCGACCCCCATATGGACAGTACAGCCCGCTTTGCCTATACCTCAGGCAGCTACAACGCCCGCCGTTATTTTGCCCGTGTCGACAGCGGTGAGCTGTTTGGTCACACCAGCGCGTATTTAAGCGTGTCAGACAGTTTTAATAATCGCTGGATTGGCACCGGCAGTAATGGCCATGCTGATCGCTTTCATGTTGAATTTAAATCAGTGACCGAATTAGACAAAGGCCGCATCACCACACGTTTTTCTTACGATGATGCGCATGAAGACAACTACGATTACCGCTCGCTTGCACAGTTTAAGCAAAACCCGCGCTGGGATGGCCTGACCAATGCCTGGACCGGTGATCCGGATATTGACCAAAACTTTGCCGAAGCCTGGTCTACCCTGCGTGAAAACAGCTTGCTTTATGTGAAAACCGAGTGGTTTCTAACCGATACGCTGGATCTGACGATCACGCCATACCTGCATCTTCAAAATGGCCGCGGTGACTGGTTGCCGCCTTATCAGGTGTTTGCCACTGATGTTGCCGGTAATCGCATTAACCAGGGCAATGGCAGTAATCGTATTACCTACACCCATGTTGATGCCAATGGCCAACCGATCCTGGATGGCAATAATCAGCAAGACGGCAGTAAACGGGTATCGTCTTATCGTCATACTCACTACGATAAAACCCGTTATGGCGCGACGGCCAACCTCAGCTGGGAACTGGGTGAGCACCGCCTACGCACCGGTGTCTGGCTGGAATCTCAGCAACGTAATCAAACGCGTGACTGGCACGCTGTGCTGGACCCACAAATTTATCATTATTTTGATGAGCAAGCCTACTGGGTACAATTTAATGATGATTATGACAATAAGGTGCTGAAATATTATTTGCAGGATCAGCTGCAACTGGGGGATGTTAACCTGACACTGGGGCTGCAACAGTACCGTATTGAAACCCGCCGCACGGACCTGTTTCAGCCAGCCAATAACGGCAAAGTGTCCAACACCTCATCGCTGCTGCCCAGTGTTGGCCTTATTTATACCCTGAATCCCAGTTTAGAGGTATTCAGTGGTTACTCGAAAAACTTTAAAGCCATCCCTGATACTATTCTGAACACTGTTGGTCAGAACTTTTCTGAGTTAAAGCCAGAAACTGCCGACAATATTGAGCTGGGTCTGCGTTATTTTGGTAACAGCATAAGTGCCGCCCTGACCTTGTACCAGATTAAGTTTAATAACCGCATTACCCTGCTGACCTATCAGGAGCTGGACGGCGCGCCGGACTATCTGACCGAGCTGGATGGCACCTTTATTAACATTGGTGGGGTTAACTCTAATGGTATGGAAGCCACTATCGACTGGCGTCTGGCAGCCGGCTTATCCTGGCGTTCTGCCTTAACCCTGAATAATTCAGAATATACCGAAAACATTAATGGCTATCGCAAAGGCGATAAGGTGGCGGCTATCCCTGAAACCATGCTCAGTACCAGTTTGAATTACCAGCTGGATAATTACCGGGCAGGGCTCAGTGCCAAGTACACCGGCAGCTATTTTGGCGCGGCCAAGCGTCTGGACGCTGCCAGTGGCTCACTGTGGAATCGCGACAGTATTCCTGCACACACTATTATTAATGCCAACTTTGGTTACCATGTCCCACTAAGCAGTAACAGTAACTTCAGTGCACTGGAGATTAATCTGGTGCTGAATAACCTGACCAACAAAGCCTATATTACTGGTGGTCAGGAAGGCGCTTATCTGCTGGGTGCTGGTCGCAGTAGTAGCCTGACGTTAAGTTTAAGCTTCTAAAGCGCATAAACATTTAACGCTAAAAGGCCTGGTGTCATCAGATTGTCATCTGCTGGCACTAGGCTAGCTATTTTGTATTTTGTCTTGTAGTGGATCTCTAATATGTCAACTAAGCCCTCTCCCCAATACGATATTTCTGGCATAGAGCCACTGTCAAATCATTCGGCAAACCCTGAGTTTGCTGATGTACTGCAGCGGCATCTGGCCCGGCGCCAGTTTTTAAAAGGCGGTGTGGCGCTGGCTGCGGCCGGTTTTTTTGGTTTAAGCAGCAGTGGCTGCCAACCCAGCAAGGTGGCCAGTGGCGTCTCGCACGCCTTAGTTGATACCAAATCCCTGCTGGGTTTTGAGGCCATTAGCACTAACCGTTTTGATGACATTACAGTACCTGAAGGCTACCAGACCCAGGTTATACTGCCTTGGGGTACGCCGTTATTAGCCAATGCCGCCAGTTATCAGGCCGATGCCAGCAATACGGCCGCGGATCAAGCCGGACAGATAGGCTCGCATCATGATGGTATGCATTTTTTCCCGATAGATTTAGCCTCCGGTGGCGATAATTCCGCTGAGGGCCTGTTGGTGATAAATCATGAGTATTGCGATCCGGGCATCTTGCACAGCTTTGGCGGTGCGGGTTTACCCCGTCAGGCTGACGAAGTGCACAAAGAGCTGGCGGCGCATGGCGTATCAGTAGCCCATATTCAGCGCCAGACCGATGGCAAATGGCAGTTATTACAACAAAGCCGTTATAACAGACGCATTACCGGCAGCACGCCGATGCAGTTAACCGGCCCGGTACGTGGCCACAGTAAATTGCGCACTGCTTACAGCCCGGATGGCACTGCGACCCGTGGTACCCTGAATAATTGTGCGCATGGCGTTACCCCCTGGGGCACCTATTTAACCTGTGAAGAAAACTGGGCCGGTTTATTTGTCAATTACGATGCGGCCTTGCCGCCTGAGCAGCGCCGTTATGGCGTACGTAATGAGCACAGTATAATGCACTGGGAAACCGCCGCACGGCAGGATGTCAGCTTACAACGCTTTAATGCCAGTACGGTGGCCGCGAGTGCTACGGAAGATTTTCGCAATGAACCGAATAACTTTGGCTGGATAGTAGAAATAGATCCCTTTAATCCCGACAGCACCCCGGTTAAACATACGGCGTTGGGCCGTTTTGCGCATGAGGGCATTATCTTTGCCAAGGCCGAAGCTGGCAAACCGCTGGTGGCTTACTCAGGTGATGATGCCCGCTTTGAATATATCTATAAGTTTGTCTCGAGCAAGCCCTATCAGCCTGAGACTGCCGGCCCGCATTTGCTGGATAGCGGCACCCTATATGCCGCACGCTTTAATGACGATGGCAGCGGTGAATGGCTGCCGCTGGACATCAATGATGCCGATTTTGCCGCTAAAGCCACAGCAGCTGGCGTGCACTTTACTGATCAGGCCGATTTACTGATCAACACCCGTCGTGCTGCCGATATTGCCGGCGCCACCAAGATGGACCGCCCGGAATGGGGTGCGGTGCATCCTGATAGCAATGAAGTCTACTTTACGCTGACCAATAATACCGAGCGGCATAGCTCGCAGCGTAACGCAGCTAATCCGCGCGCCAATAACAGCAATGGCCATATTATTCGCTGGCGTGAGCAAAGCGATAATCGCTTTAACTGGGATATTTTTTTATTGTCTGGCGATGTGTACACCAGCACACCGGGTCAGCCAATGATGCTGGATGACAGTAATCATCATGCCTCACCCGATGGCCTCTGGTTTGACCGCAACGGCTTATTGTGGATCCAAACCGATATGTCCGGCAGCCAGTTACACAGCGGACCCTTTGGTAATAATCAGATGTTGGTTGCCGATCCTGGCCGCTCGCTACTAAAACGCTTTTTAGTCGGCCCTGTTGGCTGTGAAGTGACTGGTGTCGTGATGACGCCGGACTGCCGCACGATGTTTGTCAATATTCAGCACCCGGGCGAAGGTTCTGGCCCCTATAGCTTTAGCAGTACCTGGCCTGATCGCCGCGCGCGCCGGCCACGCTCGGCCACCGTAGTGATTACCCGAAAAGACGGTGGCATTATTGGCAGCTAGCTGCGGCCATCGGCGGCTTTTTGCAGTAATTGCTTACTTTCCTGCAAAAATTGCCCGGCCAGCTCGCCAAAAAATTGCTGGCCTTTGGCAAACTGTGCCATCAGCCCGGCTTTATCTTGCTGCTGCAACAATTGCAGCAGCTCGCTAAAGCGCTGTTGATAGCGTTGCAGTAAGCTGCTTACGTCACTGGATGACAGCATAATATCCGCATAAAGCTCAGCATTTTGCGCAAATAAGCGGCCAACCATCGCCAGTTCCAAGCGGTAAATAGGCGAGCTTAACTGCAACAATTGCTGTAAATCTGCCTGCTCATCGGCCAGATGTACCCCATAGACCAGTGATGAAAAATGGCGCATCGCCTGAATCAGCTGCATCGCGCTGTCGTGCTCTGCGGCTTGTTTTACCGCCAGCTCTGCTCCCCACACCGTTAACTGTTGCAACAACCAGTCATACTGCTGCTGCGACCGGCCATGACAGACCACCACTACCTGTTTTACCAGATTACTGATATCCGGGCCGAACATCGGGTGCAAACCGACTACCGGCCCGGCATGCTGCTGCAGCATGGCCGCCAGTGGCTGCGCTTTAATGCTGGTAATATCAGCCAGCACACAGTCATCTGCCAGCCGCGGTAGTTTAGCAATCAGCTCGGCTGTCTGGGTAATGGGCACGGCTAACAGCACTAATACTGCCTCAGCACACAGCTGCGCCGCCTCAGGCCAGTCGGTTTGCTCCAGTATCTGCACCTGATAACCCGAGCGCTGAAACAAACTGACAAAACGCGAGCCAAGCGCCCCTGCGCCGCCCACCACTACCACCTTGCCGCCACCTTCGCGGCAACAGACAAAGTGGCTCTCTTGCGTAGCATAAGACTCGCGCATAATGCGCCGCAGTACATCTTCGGTTAAATCGGCGGAGACACCAAGGGCTGCGGCTTGCTCGCGCCGCGCCGATAATAACGCCTGCTCGCGCTCAGGCACATATACCGGCAGCGCAAATTGCTGTTTTATCTGGCCAACCTGAGCGGTCACTTTCGCCCGCTCAGCCAATAAGGCCACCAGCTGGCTGTCCAGGCTATCTATTTGCTGACGCAGCGGCGCCAGCGCTTGCTGCGCCGCCTGGCGGTTGTCTGCAGCCATCTCAGGCCGCCGCAGTCGCAGGTTGCATGCTGTGGTGTAATTGCGCCAACAGCTCGGCGGTGGTCTCCCAATCAATGCAGGCATCGGTTACCGAGACGCCATATTTGTCCGCTTTGCCCGCGACTAAATCCTGACGTCCGGCATGTAAATGGCTTTCCAGCATAATGCCGATAATAGCGTCATTGCCGGCCAATCGCTGTGCCACCACGTTTTGAGCGACCTCGCCCTGGCGGTTATGATCTTTATTCGAGTTACCATGGCTGCAATCCACTACTATGCCCCGCGGCAATTGCAGTTTATCCAGCTTGGCCAGCGCTTCACCAATGCTTTGCTCGTCATAATTGGGCTTACTACCACCCCGTAAAATAATGTGGCCATCAGGGTTACCGGCCGTTTGCACCAAACTTACCTCGCCACGCTGATTAATACCAATAAAGCTGTGGCCACTGGCGGCTGATTGCAGCGCATTTAATGCTATGGCCAAATTACCGTCGGTGCCATTTTTAAAGCCAACCGGCATAGACAAACCACTGGCCATTTCGCGGTGAGTTTGCGACTCAACGGTACGGGCGCCAATGGCAGCCCAGCTGATTAAATCAGATAAGTATTGCGGGCTTATCGGATCCAGCGCTTCAGTGGCAGTAGGCAACTGCATATCGACCATTTTTAACAGCAGCTCGCGGCCCCAGGTTAAACCGGTTTCCAGATCAAAGGAGTCATCCAGATGCGGATCATTGATAAAGCCTTTCCAGCCGACGGTAGTGCGCGGTTTTTCAAAATATACTCGCATCACTATGTACAAGCTGTCGGCGTATTGCACTTGCAGTTGTTTTAGCTTTTTGGCGTATTCAATGGCCGCCACAGGATCGTGAATAGAACAAGGTCCGGTCACCACTAACAACCGTTTATCTTTGCCATGCACTATATTGGCAATATCGGCACGGGCCTGCGCTACAAAGAGTGCGCCCTCTTCCGATAAGGGCAGCACCTTTTTTAACACTGCCGGTGGGCTTAACGGTTTTTCTGCGACTATGCGTAAATCATCTACTATTTTGCTCATGGTAACACCAGCTCCGGTTAACGCTGTTGCAGGTAATTAAGCATAAGATAAAACCCGGCATTGACAATGCCCGCTTCAGCTGTAAACTTAAAATTACAACACGTATTTAATTAAATACAATACCGGCATACTACGTTTCAAGCTGCTCAAGGTCAACCCTTTGCAAGCCAATAAAAACGCGATTTGGATGATAAATCACCATTAACAAAAACTGTAAATAATTTCGTACAAAATTCAGGGGTGGGTGATGACAGAGGATAAAAAAAAGGCCGACTTGCGTCGGCCTTTTTCAGTTGCTTAGTTAAGCTTTTCACGGATACGCGCTGATTTACCTGAACGATCGCGTAAGTAGTAAAGCTTAGCACGGCGAACGGCACCACGACGTTTCACGGTGATGCTGTCTACCAGCGGGCTGTGCGTCTGAAATACACGCTCAACACCTTCGCCATTAGAGATTTTACGTACGGTGAATGCAGAATGCAGACCGCGGTTACGCTTAGCGATAACTACGCCTTCAAACGCCTGCAGACGACTCTTATCACCTTCTGTTACTTTTACCTGAACCACAACAGTGTCGCCCGGCGCGAACGCAGGAACGTCTTTCTTTAACTGCTCTTCTTCAAGCATTTTGATGATGTTTTGGCTAACTTTGCTCATAACAATCTCACTTTACCTGGTATAACTGTCTTCTTGCTGCCCCGTCCGGCACTCTTGCTGATGTTCCTGTTGAAACTCAGCCAGTAACCGTCGTTGCTCCTCAGTCAGAGCCAGGAGATTTAACATATCCGGTCGCCTAAGCCAGGTTCTACCAAGAGCCTGCTTTAAACGCCAGCGTCGTATATTTTCATGGTTACCACTCAGTAATACTGCGGGTACCTGTTTGTTTGCTAACACCTCTGGTCTGGTGTAGTGCGGACAATCCAGCAAACCGGATGCAAACGAATCCTGCTCTGCTGACAAATCATGCCCCAGTACGCCTGGTACCAGTCGCGATATAGCGTCTATTAACACCATCGCCGGCAATTCGCCGCCACTCAGTACGTAATCGCCGATTGACCATTCTTCATCAATTTCGGTTTCGATTACGCGCTCATCAATCCCTTCGTAACGGCCAGCTACTAACAGTAGCCTGGGGTGTTTAGCCAGCTCCGCTACACCCTGCTGATCTAGTTTGCGGCCTTGCGGCGACAAGTAGACAGTGTGCACTTTGCCTGGCACAGCCTGCTTAGCGGTGCGAATTGCATCCGTTAGCGGCTGCACCATCATTAGCATGCCTGGTCCACCGCCATAAGGCCGGTCATCTACAGTCCGGTGTTTATCCGAGGTAAAATCCCGCGGGTTAAAGCACTGAAGCTGAATAATGCCCTGTTTAACTGCCCTGCCAGTGACCCCGTACTGCGTAATTGCCTGAAACATTTCCGGAAACAGTGAGACAACGCCCACCCACCTTGGCTGTTCCTGCATTAAAACGCCGGGTCCCAATCAACTAAGATTTGCTGCTGCGCCATATTCACCTCTTTAATCACCGTATCGGTTAAAAAGGGAATTAAACGCTCACCCTTACCAAATGCATCGGTCCGGTTTGCTTTAACCACTAACACGTCGTTAGAGCCCGTTTCCATTAAATCGGTGACCTGCCCTAAGTGATAACCTGCTACATTGATTACCGATAAGCCCATCAGGTCTTTCCAGTAAAACTCACCATCGTCAAGCGAAGGAAGAGCTGCAGCGGCTACCGCTATTTCAGCATTAACATACTGCTGAGCCAGATCGCGGTCATTAATATCACTCAGTTTGGCGATTAAGCTATTGCTATGTCGCTTCCAGCTGGCGATCTGCATCGGTTGCCAGTTACCCTGAAATTTGACTTGCCAGGGTGTGTAATCAAATATTCCTTCCGGAATATCAGTGTAGGAGTTAACTTTTAGCCAGCCATTGATACCGTAAACTGCACCAAACTTGCCTAGCACGACTAAATCTTTTTCACTCAAAGGTGATAACTCCACACGTTTTATGCTAATTAAGCGGCAACTTTCTTAGCATTTTTTACCAAGTTGGCTACGCGATCACTCAGTGAAGCACCTTGTGCTACCCAGTGGTCAACGCGATCCAGGTCCAGACGCAGTTTCTCTTCAGCACCGCCAGCGATTGGGTTAAAGAAACCCACGCGCTCAATAAAGCGGCCGTCACGAGCAAAACGGCTGTCCGCTACCACAACTTGGTAAAATGGACGCTTTTTCG
>NZ_DAINOE010000044.1:0-28835 GCF_036735525.1 Arsukibacterium sp.
TGGTTATTGGCAGCGATATCAACAGTGGTTTATATGTGCTGCGTGATCAAACCAGCAACCCTGTTGCAGGCAGCCTGGCTTTTAGTAGTGCAGGGCAGCAGGTGCAAGCGGGTGAGCAGGTGCAGATAGCCGTGCAACGCTTGGCTGGCTCAGCGGCGGTCAGTGTTGGTTATGAGATTATCGGCATCAGAGCCGAGCCGGGGCTGGATTATCAGGTGCAGCGCGGCCGCTTACATTGGGCTGAGAATGATAGTAGCCCTAAAACCATTACCCTTACTACGCTGGACCGCGGGTTAGAAGCGAAGCGGGAGCTGTATGTGCGGCTGTATCACCCACAGCAGGGCGCAACCCTAAGTAGCCCGTCATATTTTCGGTTGCAGTTCGGTGAAGACCCTGCCACGCCCGGCGTAGTGAGTTTTGTCAGCGATGAGCTATCGGTGGTCGAAGCCGATACCAATGTGACCATACCATTACGCCGGCTCGGTGGCAGCGATGGCGCCCTGACAGTGGGTTATCTGCTAGAAGGCGGCACGGCGACTATCGGAGAAGACCTGGCGGCCGCAAGTGGTGAATTAAGCTGGGCGGATGGCGATAGCAGTGAGCGCCAGATAGTACTGCAGATTTTTGCTGATGATTTGCCTGAGGCAGATGAAACCGCCGTGCTTCGCTTAATCAGTATCGCAGGTAGTGAGCTTGGCGAATTCAGCGAGTTAACCCTGACCATACTGGATACCGATTCCAACACGCCGCCCAGTATCAATTTGGGTGAAAACCGCCAGGTGAATGCCAGGCAAACGGTAACCATCACTGCGCAGGTTAGCGATCAAGAGGGCGATGCCATCAGCTATGCCTGGCAACAAGTCAGCGGCCCGGCCGTGAGCCTGCAAAATACCAATAGCCCCAGTGTCAGCTTTGTCGCACCGAACAGCAGCAGCCAGCTGGTGCTGAGCCTGACGGCCACTGATGCACGGGGCGCCGCTAGCAGTGCCAGTATCAGCATCAATGTGATTGCCACGCCGCCGGTTGATAACAGCAGCAGTTCATCTGGCGGTTCAACTCTACCTTTGATGGTATTGTGCCTGAGTGCGCTATGGGGGTTAAGGCGTAGCCTCGTCACGCCACACCAGGACAGCGCCTGTTGATCACCGCAGCCTTAGAGCAGCGCATGCTGGATTTTGTGTGCCAGCATATGCAGCAAGATGTGGCACATGACCGGCAGCATGTGCTTCGGGTGGTGAAGCTGGCAAAGCGGCTCTGTGCTGAGGAAGGCGCGCAGCTGCAAATTGTACTGCCCGCGGCCTATTTGCATGACTGCTTTTCTTATGCCAAAGATCATCCCGATCGCGGCAACAGCTCTCGGCTGGCGGCGGATAAAGCGCTACAGTTTTTATCCGGGCTTCATTACCCAGCTGAATACTTTGAGGCGATTCATCACGCTATTGTCGCCCATAGTTACAGTGCTAAGGTGGCGCCAGAAACTCTTGAAGCTAAAATTGTGCAGGATGCCGACAGGTTAGATGCCATAGGCGCCATCGGCATTGCCCGCTGTATGCAAGTCAGTGCCAGCCTGGGCCGGCCGCTTTACGCTGAGCATGACCCTTTTTGCGTCAGCAGAGCTATAGATGATGGCGCCTACACGCTTGATCACTTTTATAAAAAGTTATTGCTGTTAGCCAAGCAAATGCATACGGCTAGCGCCAAAGCGGAAGCCGGGCAACGCACGCAATTTATGCAGCAGTATTTGTTGCAGCTGGGGCGAGAAATTAATCCGGCTTAGGTGAGCCTGTTCCGTCACGATTCTTAACATGGCATCTACTCATAAACCGTTGTAAATAATCCCATTAGTATGTAATGTCATTAGCATCAAATTTACAAAGGCGGAGGGTTCCGGGGTTAAATACGGATTGTTTCGCCCAAAAAGAGTTAGGTCCCACGATTGACATCCAATGATTTCAAAGCGCAATCGAAGCGACTGAGGTATTAGTGTTGGACTTGCCGCTTCTGTGCGGTTGCAAGTCCGCCCCAAAGCCGGGCGCATTTCTACAGAACATAAGGGAGAATTCATCTAATGACTTGGGAAAGGTTTGGTTACATCTGCCGAAAAGTAAGCGCTGGGATCGGAGAGCATGAAACTGTCTCCGATTGTATAGCCAGAGTTGAAAAAGAGCAGTCAAGTGCACTCTACGGTAAGCCAATTGGTAGCTCATCAATTCAGAGAAAAATATTAGAGCAAATAGGTTCTTTCGAGAATAAGGATAAAGCTCTTTCTGCCCTTAACCTTTATCAAGGACTAAAACTTTCCGAAAATTTCGAAGAGCCAATGCGATTTAAACGAGTGGTGGCTTATCTAAGCTATGTAACATTTATTTTTTATATCGTAGTAGGGATTTATCAATTAAAAGTGGCCCCTACCTTCTTAGGTGCTTTGGAAGATCTTAATCTTTCTATGCCTAGCTATCTGGGTTGGTACCAAGACTATTGGTGGTACTTTGTTTTAGCTGTAACAATACTGCTTATTTCTTCATTGCTAATAGGTCATAACCTAAGAAAAATATTTAGATTTGTTCTTGGTATTGAAAACAGTGTGGTGCTTAAATATTTGGCCTTCAAGGGTATTCGCCAGTCCTATATCAAGGTTATAGATATTCTACAGTTTCCAATTGAGCTTTCGAGCGATAAAAATAGCAAGACCCCGTCTAAGCTAGTCGAACATCTTCATGATGTGCAGGTTTCAAATATGTCCGTCGCGGTTGAAATGCAGGAGCTGCTTCGAATTGAAATGCGCTTGCTCCTTGAGCGGTGTGAGCAACAAATGAAGTACATCTCAATGTTGGTCGCATTTGTGGTCGTTTGGGCAATCTTCTTTTTCTTGGCAAGTGCGTATTCACCAATATTTGTTCTAGGAGAAGTAATATGAAAAAATCAAGGGATTTACATTAATTGAGTTAATGGTGGTGGTTGCCATTATAGGAATACTTGCTTCGGTGGCTCTGCCCGCATATCAGGTATACGTGCAAAGAAGTGAGGTGGTCGAAGCCCTTAGTATGGCAGGCACCATCCGAGAAAATGTCACAAACTACTACGTAGAAACGCTTGAATTCCCAACTAACAATGAGGCTGCTGGTGTACCTGAAGCAAAATATCTGATAGGAAACAGGATTACAAGTGTCGTTGTTGAATCTGGAGCTATTCACGTAACAATGGGAAATAAGGCTTCTGCTCCGCTTCAGGGGAAGGTGCTGACGTTTAGACCTGCAACTGTAATAGGTAGCCCGAAAAGTCCGATTGCTTGGCTCTGTGGTTATGATGAACCGGTGAATGGTATGCAAGCTATTGGCAGTAATAAAACAAATTTAGAAAAAGAGTTTTTACCGGCTGCCTGTCGAGGTTAAATGACGCTAACAAGCTTATTTGATGGCGATTAAACCAGGCTTCGTTGTGAGGTGACGCAGAATATTGAACAGCCTCTGGAAAAAGCAGAATATCAATAAAAAAACTTAATAATCAGCTGTTGTCGGCAATGCGAGGCTGGAATGGCCTTTTCGCCGCGGCGCGGCTATAAGTCCGACCGAAAGCCGGGCGTTATAACCATTGAGGTAATATGGCACCAGGCTCCCATTTTCTGATGAGCTGGATCTTGGCTCAAACTGGCAGGCGTTTTCAGCGAAGGGAAAGAACCATTGTGACCTTAGCTGGCGTTAGCCCTGATATTGATGGACTGGTCCTGTTTTTAGACGGATCGGTGTCAATGTCAGGGATCACGTCAGAGTTCTATGTCAGATACCATCATGTTCTCGCGCACAATCTGGCTTTCGCCCTCCTCGCCGTGGCTGCGGGACTGCTGTTTGCGCGAGCAGGTACCAAATGGCTGACTGCTATGCTGGCCTTTCTGGCGGTTCACTTGCACATCTTTGCAGACGTCATAGGGTCTAAAGGAGCCGATGGCTACCAATGGCCGATCAACTACCTGTATCCGTTTAGCAACCAACTCATGCTGACTTGGCCTGGCCAGTGGCAGTTAAACGCCTGGCCCAATATGGTGATATTCAGTACTTTGATGTTAGCCGCTATCTGGATCACCCGCTACAGTGGCTCGTCTCCTTTAGAGGTAATTTCCGTTCGGCTGGACAAGGAGGCACATGCAATGGTTAAAAGGTATCTGATACGTGAGAAGCAGTGATAATCAGGTGCTGCACACGAAGTTATAAGCGACGCGCTACGCGCAATGCTTCTGGCTGTTCGGCGAGAGTTAGGGCGACCGGTCAAGATAGTTGACGCCGAACATGCAGCAGTATTTGTTGCAGCTGGGGCGCGAAATTAATCCGGCATAGAGTGCTAATTCAGATGATTTTGCGGAATTTGAGGCTGCGCTAATACTGCAACGATAAAGATAAAATAGCCTTACCAATATTGCTCAACTGTAATATTGCCTGGGGTGCGGCGCAGGTTTTTAGTGAGCCCCATACTTTCCAGTAAGGCTTTGGTGTCGGTAATCATTTGCGGATTACCGCACAGCATCACCTGCGATTTGGTATTTAAGGGTTGGCCGCAGGCCTGAAACAACAGGCCGTTTTGAATAAGCACCGGTATGCGTTGGTGCAGGGTTTGCGGATCAGGCTGGCGGGTGACCACCGGTACATAATGCAGCTGGCCAGGATAGCGTTGTTGCCAGCGGCTAATCCAGTCTTGATAAACCAGTTCATCGACTTTTCGGACCGAGTGCACCAACACGATTTGCGCAAAACGCTGATAGGGCGTTTCTGTAGCTAACATCGACAAAAATGGCCCTATGCCGGTACCACTGGCCATCAGCCACAAGTTATCACCTGCGGGCACTTCATCCAGGATAAAAAAACCGCTGGCCGGTTGGCTGACTTCAACCATATCACCTGGTTGCAGCAGTTGTAACAGGGGCGACAGCTTGCCCTCGGCCACGGTGCTGACTAAAAACGCCTGCTGGGCGTTGCCCGGGGCGTTCACCAGCGAATAGGCGCGCTGAATGCGGCCAGCCTCAGTACTCAGGCCAAGGCGCACAAACTGGCCGGCGATAAAAGGGAAGGGGCCAGTGTCAACGCTAAGGCTAAATAAATGATTGGTCCAATGGGTGTTAGCACTAACCGTGCCCTTAAGCCAGGTGGCCATCAATCAGCTCCAAAGTCATTTTTATTTCAGCATAGCTTAATCCTGCGTGAAATGTAGCCTCATATCAAGGTGTGTCTAAGCACCAACATTGCCCAAATCGGCGCTTTTAATAATTCTGTCATCTTTGTCCGGTAGCGTTAGCCCCATAGCAAGCTGTAAATGTGTTAGCAACAAGGCTTTAAGCCCTCACAGGAGCACGTTATGCCAGGCATACACCCTGTTACCCGAATCGATTTGGCCTTCTCGTTGTTTTGTTTGCGCCATCGGTTTAACCAGCAAGTCGCCAGTGTCAGTAAGCTGGTGTCACGTAGTGGCGATGGCCCTTTATATGCCGGCATTTTGTTGTTTTGTTGGTATTTAGGTGGCGATACCGGCCAGGCGTTGCTCTATGCCGCTCTGGTTGCCTTTGCCATAGAGTTGCCGGTGTATTGGCTAACTAAAAACAGTTTTCGCCGGCGACGGCCCCATGAAATCTCTACGTTACTGACCAATTTTATCACCCCCTCAGATCGCTACAGTTTGCCTTCAGGCCATACCGCGGCGGCATTTTTGATGGCGACTATCCTGGCGGCGTTCTTTCCGGAGTGGATCTGGTGGTGCTATGGTTGGGCTGCTTTGGTGGGCATGTCACGTATTTTACTGGGTGTGCACTTTTTAACAGACATAGTGATAGGCGCCTTGTTAGGCAGTGCCTGTGCTTACTATGGCCTGCATTTGATGTCAGGAGCTATGGCGTGAGAAACAAAGCATGAAAATTTTGTACGGTGTGCAAGGCACCGGTAATGGCCATATTGGCCGTGCCAGAGTTATGGCACAGGCGTTTAGCCGGGCCGGAGCCAAGGTCGATTTTTTATTGTCAGGCCGTGCCAAAGATCAGTATTTCTCGATGGAAGCCTTCGGTGATTATCAAACACGCCGTGGCCTGACATTTCATACCCAGCAGGGCAAGGTCAGCCAGTGGCAAACGCTCAGGCAAAACAACAGCCTGCAGCTGTGGCAAGATATCAAACAACTGGACCTGTCAGGGTATGATGTGTTGTTAAATGATTTTGAGCCAGTGACCGCCTGGGCCGCCCGTCGTCAGGGCTTAATGTCAATTGGCATCAGCCATCAGAATGCCTTTCGTTATGCGGTGCCAAAAATCCAATGCAACTGGCTGGATGAAAAAATCATGCAGTATTTTGCGCCAACGCAGCAACACATTGGTTTGCACTGGCATCATTATCAGCAGCCGATATTGCCGCCAATTGTTGCGGTAAATGATAAAGCACATTATCAAACATCAGCCATGCCGGCCAACGCCAGCCATTATCTGGTGTACTTGCCGTTTGAAAGCCTGGAAGACATCAGGGCGTTATTATCGCAAGCACCAGCGCAGTCGTTTATTTGTTATCACCCGCAGGTGCAGCAAGCGCATCAGCTGGATAATATGCAGTTCCAGCCGCTATCTTTTAAGGCGTTTCAGGCGGATTTACACAGCTGCAGCGGTGTGGTGGCAAACGGCGGTTTTGAGTTACCGTCCGAGGCGATGACCATGGGTAAAAAGCTATTATTAAAACCGTTGCAAGGCCAGTTTGAGCAGCACAGTAATGTCACCACTTTACTGCAATTGGGGCTGGCCAGTGAAATGCGTCAGCTGGATGGCGCTAAACTGACTGCCTGGCTGGCACAGCCGGCGGCTGAAAAGGTGCACTTTCCAGATGTGGCTGGTGCGCTGGTAGACTGGGTATTAAGCGGCAACTGGCAAGATAGCCGCTCGCTAACACAGTTAAGGGAGCAACTCTGGCAGCAGGTTCGCTACCCGGCTTATGCCACCTTGCCGGTTTAACATCAGCTTGACCCTATCACGCTTAGCGCCGACACTAACTTACAGATTAACTAAGTGGCAATTATCTTAATGAACCAATATTTGTATTTTTTGCGACATGCCACAGCCGAGGTGATCAGGCCAAATCAGCTGGATATTGACCGCTGCCTGATAGAAAAAGGCCGGCTGCAAGCCAGGCGGGTGGCGCAATTTATGCTGCGTCATCAGATAGCGCCGCTAAGGGTATTTAGTAGCCCTTATCCAAGGGCAATGCAAACGGCGGCGATCCTGTGTAAAGAGGCACAGCTGCCCAGTGCTATCGAGCAAGATTGGCTGGCACTGGGCACCGACACTGAACTTGCACAACAGCAATTAACACCGCTGCTGGCCGAGCCGACCTTAGTTCAACAGCATACGCTATTCATTGGGCATGAACCTGATTTTTCACAGCTGATCAGCGCCTTGCTGGGGCTCTCAAGCCCGCAGCTCAACATTAAAAAAGCCTCACTGACGTGCCTTGCCTATTGTTATTCCAACAATAGCTTCGAGCTACAATGGTCAATACCCGCGAAATTTATGTAGAATTAACGGCTATTGCTTTAACTGGTGTTGCTGATGCCCGAATTGTTATTTGTCTACGGTACCTTACGTGCTGCGGCAGGCCACAGCCGCCACCAGTTGCTGCAGCAATACGCCAGCTTTATCGCAGAGGGCCGCTTTCAGGCAAAGCTATATGTTGTTGATGATTACCCCGGAGCGGTGGCCAGTGACGATGCTCGCTGGCAGGTAAGCGGCGAAGTCTATCAACTGCTGCAACCAGAGCGAGTGTTAGCTGAATTGGACCAATACGAGCAATGCGGTCCCGGCTTTGTCAGTCCCACCGAATACCTGAGGCTTAAACAACAGATCACCCTTGATACTGGCGATAGGGTGAGCGCCTGGGTTTATGTTTACAACCACCCCACGGATAAACTGCAGCAGCTAATGACTGGCGATTTTTTTAGAAAGTAATACAATAGTATCACTTTGCAACGGGATCTCAGTAGCATATGAAAGTTGAATTGGTAACAACCTTAAAGCGTCAGGCCACAAAAATTCTTGCTGATCTGCACCAGACAAAAGAGCCTGTGTTGATTACTGAACATGGCAAGCCATCAGCTTATCTGGTGGATGTCGAGGATTATCAGTTTATGCAAAACCGGCTGGCGATGTTAGAAGGCATTGCTCGCGGTGAGCAAGCGTTGACAGCAGGTGAGGTGCTGAGTCATGACAGCGCTAAAATGCGTATGGCGAAATGGCTGAAATAATCTGGACGGAGCCTGCATTACAGGATTTAACTGCTATTGCCGATTATATTGCTCTGGACAATGTTGTGGCAGCTAAGCAATTGGTGCAAAAGATCTTTACTACAGTAGAGCAACTGGCAAGTTTTCCACAGTCGGGTCGGTTGCCACCAGAGCTAGATGATTTGGCGTATCGGGAGTTGGTTATCTCCCCATGCAGAGTGCTTTATAAGCAAAGTGCAGATCAGGTGATTATCTTATTTGTGATGCGCCAGGTGCGCGATTTGCGGAATTTTTTGATTAGTAAACAATAAGCCCATTCAGGCAAGGTTTGCTGATAAATGGGCTTCGGCTTTAATGCCGGTCAGCTAACCTGACCGGCATTACCGCAAAGCGGCCTTTTTTAAATTAATGTGTTAGCTGTTAATGTCTAAAGTGGCGAACGCCGGTAAACACCATGGCCATGCCGTGCTCGTCGGCGGCGGCAATCACCTCAGCGTCACGCATTGAGCCACCGGGCTGGATCACCGCGGTAATGCCGGCAGCAGCAGCGGCGTCGATACCGTCGCGAAACGGGAAAAACGCATCTGAGGCCATTACTGAGCCTTTCACTTCCAGGTTTTCATCAGCGGCCTTAATACCGGCGATTTTCGCGCTGTACACGCGGCTCATCTGGCCTGCACCGACGCCAATGGTCATGCTGTCTTTGACATAGACAATGGCGTTAGATTTAACAAACTTAGCCACCTTCCAGCAGAACAATAAGTCTTTTAACTCTTGCTCAGTGGGCTGACGTTTGGTCACCACCTTTAAATCTGCAGCAGTGACTTTAGCCTGATCACGATCTTGCAGCAGCATGCCACCGTTCACCTGCTTGATATCCAGCGCATTGGCTGCCTGACTAAAGTCACCACATACCAATAAACGCACATTTGGCTTGCTACCTACTACCGCAACCGCTGCAGCTGATGCTGAAGGCGCAATAATCACTTCGACAAACTGCCGGCTGACAATCTCTTGTGCCGTGGTGTCATCTAACTCACGGTTAAAGGCGATAATGCCACCAAAAGCCGAGGTAGGGTCTGTTTTATAGGCGCGGTTATAGGCATCCAGAATTGAATCGCCAATAGCGACACCGCAGGGGTTAGCATGTTTAACGATGACACAGGCCGGTTCGGCAAACTCTTTTACGCATTCTAACGCGGCATCGGTATCGGCGATATTATTGTACGATAACGCCTTGCCTTGCAGCTGGGTCGCCGTAGATACAGAGGCTTCAGTGGCGCCATCCTGCACATAAAAGGCCGCACTCTGGTGGCTGTTTTCGCCATAGCGTAAGTCTTGTTTTTTCACAAACTGGCTATTGAAGGTGCGCGGAAATTTGCTGGCAGGCTCGGTTGGTGTGCTATAGGCCGGTAACATGGCGCCAAAGTAGTTGGCTATCATGCCATCGTACTGAGCAGTATGTTCAAAGGCGCTGATAGCCAGGCTAAAACGGGTCGCCTGGGTGGTGGCACCGCCATTGGCCTGCATTTCAGCCAGTACCGCAGCGTAGTCACTGGCATTGACGACAATGGTCACATCTCGATGATTTTTTGCCGCTGCGCGCACCATAGTCGGGCCGCCGATATCAATATTTTCTACCGCATCTTCCAGTGTACAACCGGGCTTGGCCACAGTGCTGGCAAACGGATACAGATTCACTACCACCAGATCGATAGGGCCAATGTTGTTGTCAGCCATCACGCCTTCATCGACACCGCGGCGGGCTAAAATGCCGCCATGAATTTTCGGGTGCAGGGTTTTGACCCGGCCGTCCATAATTTCCGGGTGGCCGGTGTAGTCAGACACTTCGGTGACCTTAATGCCTTGCTCGGCCAGTAATTTGGCGGTGCCACCAGTAGATAAAATATCTACCTGCAGCGCAGCCAGGGCGCGGGCAAATTCAACGATACCGGTTTTATCAGACACACTTAACAGTGCGCGGCGAATGGGGCCTAGTGTTGTCATGCTTAAACTCTCTTGTCACGTGCAGAAATCAAATAGAAACCAATAAAAAAGCACCCGAAGGTGCTTAGTGGCGGGGCCGGAGCCCCGCGGTGGCATTAACTCATGCCGTACTGTTTCAGCTTCTTACGCAAGGTACCGCGGTTGATACCCATCAGGTTAGCTGCCCGGGTTTGGTTGCCGCGGGTATATTTCATCACTTCTTCCAGTAAAGGACGCTCTAATTCAGATAATACCAGTTCATATAAATCGTTAACGTCCTGACCGTTTAACTGTTGCAGATAGTTAGCTACGGCTTTTTGCGCAGCTGTACTTAAAGCTTGTGGCTTTTCCTGCGTTTGGACATGGGCGTTAGTAATAAATGGCGAAGTAACGTTCGAATTAAACATTGCTTTTCTCTTTTACGTTAGGTTGCTGCTAGTTGATGAAAATAGTCATTTAAGGCAGAAAGTTGCTGCTGTGCGCACTCAATGCCATTGAATTCACTACGAAACGCACCGGGCGCGTCGTGCCCGGCTAAATACCAGCCCACATGCTTGCGGGCAATACGGGAACCGGCATGCTCACCATAAAGTTGGTGTAAACCCTGCACATGTTCCAGCATGATCTGACGCACCTCGGTAATACCGGGAGGCGCCAGAGTGTCGCCAGTGGCCAGATAATGCACCACTTCACGGAAAATCCATGGTCTACCCTGAGCTGCGCGGCCAATCATAATGGCATCAGCACCAGTGTAATCCAGTACAAAGCGTGCTTTTTCGCCACTGCTGATGTCGCCATTGGCAATCACCGGAATAGCCACACTCTGTTTAATGGCGCGGATGGTGTCATATTCCGCTTCACCTTTGTACATGCAGGCACGTGTCCTGCCGTGTACTGCCAGCGCCTGTATGCCGTTATCTTGCGCAATACGGGCTATCTGTACGCCGTTTTTGTGCTCTGGGTCCCAGCCGGTACGGATTTTTAAGGTAACAGGCACCTTAACCGCATCGACTACCGCGCGCACTATGTCCTGCACTAAATCCGGGTATTGCAATAACGCCGAACCTGCCAGTTTTTTATTCACCTTTTTCGCCGGACAACCCATGTTGATATCGATAATATCGGCACCAATCTCAACATTATATTGTGCAGCGTCAGCCATTTGCTGTGGATCCGCGCCGGCAATTTGTACCGAACGAATACCGGATTCCTGCCGGTGGCCCATGCGGTTTTGTGATTTTTCACTTTGCCACACCAGTGGGTTGCTTGACAGCATCTCTGACACAGCTAAAGCGGCCCCAAAGCGCCGGCATAGCTCACGAAAAGTGTGATCTGTCACGCCAGCCATCGGAGCACAAATTACCTTGTTCGCTAACTGATATGGACCTATGCGCACCACTGAATCCGAGGCTCTACCCTTAAGGGGCGCTAAGTTTACGGATTTTTGCCGACAAAGCAAAGGTTATTATTTAATCAAATCAGGTTTTTTTTTGCCGTTTCAGGGATTGACATTCGCTAAAAGGCTGAAAAGACGTGTTTTCTCTTGCAAGTAGTACCGCCATTGCTGGCGGTGCAAAAAAGATAATTGTGCTGTTGCTGCTTTTGCGACCAGCTAAAAAAGCTTAGTGTTGATGTTTGCGCGCGCTAAGCCGCACCCATTCTTCCTGCTCTACTACGGCATCAAAGCTGAATTCATGCTGATAAGCATTTATCACACTTTGTGCCTGACTCTGTAAAATGCCTGACAGAGCCAATAAGCCGCCGGGCTTCACATAAGCACTGATAATCTGCTGTAATTCGGCCAGCGGCCCGGCCAGAATATTGGCCACCACCACATCGGCCTGTAAGCGCGGCTGATCTTTGGGCAGGTAGAGTTCTATCTGCTCACTGACACCATTACGTTTAGCATTAGCCAGGCTGGCTTCTATCGCCTGGGGATCTATATCCACGCCGATAACGCGTTTGGCGCCCAGTTTTAATGCCGCTATGCCTAAAATGCCGGAGCCGCAGCCAAAATCGACCACAGTTTGCTCTGACTGAATAGTCGCATCCAGCCATTGCATACAAAGTGCCGTAGTCGGGTGAGTCCCAGTACCAAAGGCCAGACCCGGGTCAAGCATCACATTAACGGCGGTAGGGTCGGGAATGTCGCGCCAGCTGGGGCATACCCAAAGACGCTGGCCAAATTTAATCGGATGAAAGTTATCCATCCATTCCCGCTCCCAGTCTTTATCTTCCAGTTGCTCCAGCTTGTAGTTAAGGCCCTCTTTAAATAAAGCCACCTGTTGTAACTGGCTAATCACCTTATCCATCGGGTGCTCAGCGTCAAACAGGCCAACGACTACCGTTTGTGTCCAGTAAATCACTTCACCGGGCAGTGGCTCGTATATAGGGGTGTCTTGCGCATCCAGAAAGCTGACCGCCTGAGCGCCCCAGCTACTGAGCATATCGCTAACTTGCTCGGCATGTTTTTCGGAGGTGGTGATTTTTAGTTGAAGCCAGGGCATGAACGGTCTCTTTGCCAGAATTTTTGCCGATTATAACAAAAAAGGCCGCAAGCGCGGCCTTAGTTTTTCGCTGAGCTTATTTTAAGCCCAGTTTATGTTCCAGATAGTGGATGTTAGTACCACCGGCACAAAAGCCTTTATCGCGCATGATATCGCGGTGCAGCGGGATATTGGTTTTAATCCCTTCTACCAGCAATTCGTCCAGCGCATTGCGCATACGGGCGATAGCGATCTCACGGCTTTCACCGTAAGTGATCAGCTTACCGACCATCGAATCATAGTTTGGTGGGACGGTGTAATCGGCATAAATGTGAGAGTCCCAGCGTACGCCATTACCACCGGCCGGATGAAAGCGGGTGATTTTGCCCGGTGAAGGCATAAAGGTTACCGGATCTTCAGCATTGATGCGACACTCTACTGCATGGCCGCGGATCACGATATCTTCTTGCGTTAAGGTCAGTGGCATGCCAGAGGCAATGCGCAGCTGCTCTTTAATCAAGTCAACGCCGCTAATCATTTCGGTTACCGGGTGCTCTACCTGAATACGGGTATTCATTTCGATAAAGAAAAACTCGCCGTTTTCAAACAGGAATTCAAAGGTACCGGCACCTCGGTAATTCATGACTTTACAGGCATCAACACAACGGCCGCCGATAAAGGCGCGCAGTTCAGGGGTAATACCCGGTGCCGGCGCTTCTTCTACCACTTTCTGGTGACGACGCTGCATAGAGCAGTCGCGCTCACCTAAGTGAATGGCATTGCCTTGGCCATCCGCTAACACCTGAATTTCGATATGACGCGGGTTTTCCAGGAATTTTTCCATGTAAACCATATCATTACCAAAAGCAGCTTTCGCTTCGGCCTTGGTCATCTCTATCGAGCTGACCAGCTCTGATTCACTGCGCACCACGCGCATACCCCGGCCACCGCCGCCGCCGGCGGCTTTGACGATAATAGGGTAGCCAATGCGTTTAGCGATGGTCATGTTCAGCTCGGCATCATCACCCACGGCACCATCAGAGCCAGGTACACAAGGCACGCCGGCTTTTTTCATCGCTTCGATAGCCGACACCTTGTCACCCATTAAGCGAATAGATTCAGGGTGTGGGCCGATAAACACCAGGCCACTGTCTTCGACTTGCTGCGCAAAGTCGGCGCGCTCGGCTAAAAAGCCGTAGCCAGGGTGAATGGCCTGGGCATTGGTCACTTCAGCGGCAGCAATCAGCGCCGGGATATTCAGATAACTTTGTGGTGAGGGCGCCGGGCCAATACACAGGGTTTCGTCGGCCAGCAGCACATGTTTTAAATTGCGATCAACGGTGGAGTGCACCGCCACCGTCTTAATACCCAGCTCTTTGCACGCACGCAAAATGCGCAGTGCAATTTCGCCGCGGTTGGCTATCAGGACTTTTTCTAGCATCAGTCAGCCTTTTGCGTTATTCGATAATAAATAAAGGTTGGTCGAATTCGACCGGCTCGCCATTTTCTACCAGAATTTCTTTGACCACACCGGCCTTATCAGACTGGATTTGGTTCATCATTTTCATGGCTTCAACTATGCACAAAGTGTCGCCTACTTTCACATTCTGGCCTACTTCAACAAAGTTCTTCGAGGTAGGAGACGCAGCACGGTAGAAAGAGCCGACCATAGGGGACTTCACGGTGTGGCCGGTGGCGACAGGGGCGGCTGCCGGTGCAGCAGGCGCTGCTGCCGGAGCAGGGGCTTGCTGTTGCATTGGCGCGGCATAATGCATAGGTTGCGGCGCATATTGTGGTGCTGGCGCATTACGGCTGATGCGTACCGACTCTTCACCTTCGGTGATTTCTAGTTCCGAAATGCCTGATTCTTCCAGCAATTCGATCAATTTTTTAATTTTTCTAATATCCATGTCTTTGGCCTGATTGAGTTAAGGTTGTTTTGATTGTAAGTAAGACACTGCCGCATCCAGCGCGTAGCTGTAGCCCTTTGCGCCAAGGCCGCAAATTACGCCTTTGGCAATGTCTGCTAAATAAGAGTGACGACGGAATGGCTCCCGTGCATGCACATTCGATATATGCACTTCAATAAAGGGTATGGCCACCGCCAGCAGTGCATCACGCAGCGCTATGCTGGTGTGGGTAAAGGCGCCAGGATTAAAAATGATAAAATCCTGTTTGGTCATACTTTGCTGAATGGCGTTAATCAGCTCATGTTCAGCATTAGTTTGCAGCGCAGTCAGTTCAACACCCAAGGTAGCGGCTTGCTCGGTTAAACGCCCGACGATCTGTGCCAAGGTATCGCTGCCATACACCGCGGGTTCACGGCTGCCCAGCATATTCAGATTAGGGCCGTTTAGCAGTAATATTCGGTATCGTGAAGCCATTTGTCTGCTTTTCCTGCGAAATTAAGTCTATTGTCGAACAGTGTTTCAGCATCTTACGAGAGCAGCGATAAAAAAGCACCTGTTAGCTGAGCAGCAGGATGTAATTTTACCCTTTGCCAACTGTTTAGCGCCTTATTATAGTGAAATCGTAACAGATGGCAGCAAAATACTGGTCTTATCAGCCAGAGTTGGCGGCTGATTTGCTGTAAAATCAGCCAATATTAGGGGCTAATGGCAGGCAATGACTGGCGCCAGCCCGCTTAGCATCTCAATTGCCGCTAATGCGGCAACCCTGAGTACTATGGTTAAACGGGCCAGCTGTTTAATGGCGGTTATTCAGCTGGCTGGCGAAGTAATTGCTGTAAATGGCCGGCAAAGGGCGCGGCGTTCATAAAACCGGTCACCCGGCTTTGGGTCAGTTCGCTGCCATCAGGGGCAAAAAACAACAGGGTAGGTAAGCCCAGCACCTGATACTTATCCAGTAGCGCCTGATGTTGCCTGCTCATGCGAGTTACATCATATTTAATCAACCGCATTTGTGAGGTCAGTACCTGCACTTCCGGGTGTGGGAAGGTTTTTTGTTCAAACTCTTTACAGGCGACACACCAATCGGCATACAAATCCAGCATGGCAAACTGGCCGGCCTGTGCGGCTAACTGCAATTGGGTAGTTAACTCTTCAGTGCTACTGACCTCGATAAACCCCAAGGCATTGACATTATCAGCCACCACAACGCTAGTGCTGCTAGTGGCTGCCGGACGCCAGTAGTCAATGTTCAGCCAGAGTACCGATAACAGTAGCAGTTGCGCGCTAAGTGCGACACTGGCTTTGGCATTGATGCTCTGTAACTGGAACAACAACCGGTACAGGTAAAACACCAGCGCCAGCGTCAGCAGGCTACCCAGCAGCAGGATGATCCAGAAGTCCAGCATCCGCTCTAATAAGATCAGCGGCACCGCTAACAGTAAAAAGCCAAAAATAGTTTTAATGGCATACATCCATTGGCCGGCTTTGGGTAATAACTTACCGCCCGAGGTGCCGAGTAAAATCAGCGGTAGGCCCATACCTAAACTTAAAATGTATAAGGTGAGGGCGCCATGTAGTAAATCGCCGCTTTGTGCCACATATAATAAGGCGGCCGACAACGGTGCTGTGGTGCAGGGCGAGGCAATTAAACCGGATAAAGCACCCATAACAAAGGCGCCTTTTAAGGAACCCCCTTGCTGTTTGTTACTAATGGCCGCCACTTTGGCCTGCCAGCGGCTGGGTAGCTGAAAATTAAAACCACCAAACATCGCCAGCGCCAGTACCACAAACAAGACACTGGCAACAATCAATACGGCCGGGTGCTGCATCCAGGCCTGAAACTTCACACCCAGGCTGGCCACCACCAGCCCCAGGGCAGAATAGGTCAGCGCCATGCCCTGCACATAAGAAAACGACAGACCAAAAGCCCGCTTAGAAGATAACGCCTTGCCCTGACCGACAATAATGCTGCTTAAAATAGGGTACATAGGAAACACGCACGGGGTAAAGGCCAGCCCCAAGCCGAGCAGGAAGAATAAGCCCAGCGTGGCTAAGGTTGAACCTTCGCTGAGCCTGGCGGTTAAACCGATTTGAGACGATACCGGGGCAGCGTTTTGTGCATCAGTGGCATCAGCACTGTCATTAAAACTGCCGGCAGCCACTTGCTGCAGCGGAATTTCTTTGGTGGTGGGCGGGTAACAGAGGCCTGCTTCAGCACAGCCCATGTATTGCACTCTGAAAATAGCGTCTTCGTCGATATCGTTCAGCGGTATGCGTAAAATTAACTGATGAAAATACACCTGGGTCACGCCAAAGAATTCATCTTCAATTTGCATACTGGCCGGGTAGCTGGGGTGCGAAAAACTGACACCTATACCGCCAAGTTTGAACTTATCACGGTACATGTAATAGCCATCGGCAATGCTCCAGCTGATAATCAGCTCGTTATCCTGCTGGCGATAATCCATGACAAAGGCCTGGTCGACCGGCAAAAATTCATCCTGGCCCTGTAATAAGTTGGCCAACAGATTATTGGCCGGGGTGGTGGCAGCTAAAAGCGGCGTAGCCAGCAGATTAAGGCTTAGCAATGCAATGAAAAATATCTTCTTAAACATGGGGTTGAGTAACCTCTTTTATCCAGTTAGCGCATCTTGCAGCAGGTGCATCAGCGATGAGCGCAATGACAATATAATGATACAGGCCCAGTGTACGGGGGTGCTGTGCAAATGGCTTGTCATATTGCGGCAAAATGCCTTGCCAATGCTTTAGTTTGCCATGGCACAGTGATTGTACGGCAAAAAGCAGCAGAAAAAATGCAGAATTTTTTAAGGCTGACCCTTGAGTTTTTTATCGCCTCGCCCCATATACCGAACACACAATTTAACACCCTTGTTAAAACACAAAACGCTTTAGGAGATAGAGCACATGAATATTCGTCCATTACATGATCGTGTCATCATCAAACGCTTAGACGCTGAAAGCAAATCAGCCGGTGGCATCGTGTTAACCGGTGCTTCTGCTGAAAAATCTACTCGCGGCGAAGTGGTAGCTGTTGGCAATGGTCGTATTTTAGATAATGGTGATATCAAGCCGTTAGACGTAAAAGTTGGCGACAAAGTACTGTTTGGTGCCTACGTAGAGCGCACCGAGAAAGTAGATGGCCAGGAATATGTGATCACTAAAGAAGACAACATCTTAGGTGTGATCTTAGATTAATTCCGGCTATTTCGATTTAACGATTAACTGCATTGAAGGATTTTAAACATGGCTGCAAAAGACGTACGTTTTGGCGATGAAGCTCGCAACAAGATGCTTAAAGGCGTAAACATTCTGGCAAACGCTGTACGCGTAACCTTAGGCCCGAAAGGCCGTAACGTGATTTTAGACAAATCATTTGGCTCACCGGTGATCACTAAAGATGGCGTGTCTGTCGCCAAAGAAATTGAGCTGGAAGACAAGTTTGAAAACATGGGCGCGCAGATGGTCAAAGAGGTTGCCTCTAAAGCCAATGACGAAGCCGGTGATGGTACTACTACCGCCACAGTATTAGCGCAAAACATCATCAACGAAGGTGTTAAAGCGGTAGCTGCCGGCATGAATCCAATGGATTTAAAGCGCGGTATCGATAAAGCTGTCGTTGCTGCGGTGGCTGAGTTAAAAACCCTGTCACAGCCTTGTGCTGACAGCAAAGCTATTGCCCAGGTAGGCACTATCTCTGCTAACTCAGATGATGAGATTGGCCAGATTATTGCCAGTGCAATGGACAAAGTAGGTAAAGAAGGCGTTATCACTGTTGAAGAAGGCCAGGGTTTAGCTAACGAGCTGGACGTGGTTGAAGGTATGCAGTTTGACCGTGGTTACCTGTCTCCTTACTTTATCAATAATCAGGAAGCGGGCCAGGTGGAACTGGACAGCCCGTTCATTCTGACGGTTGATAAGAAAATCTCTAATATCCGTGAATTATTACCGGTATTAGAAGGTGTGGCCAAATCAGGCAAGCCGTTATTAATTATTGCTGAAGATGTCGAAGGCGAAGCCTTAGCCACTCTGGTAGTAAACAACATGCGTGGTATCGTGAAAATTTCTGCGGTTAAAGCCCCAGGTTTTGGCGATCGTCGTAAAGCCATGCTGCAAGATATCGCGACCTTAACCGGTGGTACTGTGATTTCAGAAGAAATCGGTATGGAGCTGGAAAAAGCCACTCTGGAAGATTTAGGTACTGCTAAGCGTATTGTTATCACCAAAGATAACACCACCATCATTGATGGTGCCGGTGAGCAAGGTGCTATTGATGGCCGCGTCAAGCAAATCCGTCAGCAAATCGAAGAAGCCACCTCTGACTATGATAAAGAAAAACTGCAAGAGCGCCTGGCAAAATTAGCTGGCGGTGTGGCGGTGATCAAAGTTGGCGCTGCTACAGAAATGGAAATGAAAGAGAAGAAAGCCCGGGTGGAAGATGCATTGCATGCTACCCGTGCTGCAGTGGAAGAAGGTGTAGTACCTGGCGGCGGTGTAGCTCTGGTGCGCGTTGCGGCTAAATTGTCTGAGCTGCGCGGCATTAACGAAGATCAGAACCACGGTATTAAAATTGCCCTGCGCGCAATGGAAGCACCACTGCGTCAAATCGTTGCTAACGCCGGTGATGAGCCATCAGTAGTGGTTAATCAGGTAAAAGCAGGTAGCGGTAACTATGGTTACAACGCGGCCACCAGTGAATACGGCGATATGCTGGAAATGGGTATCTTAGACCCAACTAAAGTAACCCGTTCAGCGCTGCAGTTTGCCGCCTCAGTAGGTTCATTAATGATTACCACTGAAGCTATGGTGACTGAAGTGCCTAAGCAAGATGGCCCGGCCATGCCTGATATGGGCGGCATGGGTGGTATGGGCGGCATGATGTAAGCTGCCTGTAGCCTATAAACGGTACAGCAAAAAGGGTAATGCTAACGCATTACCCTTTTTTTTATAGTTCATAGCGAGCCTGTTATTTAGCATGCTATTTAAGCAAAAATACGTTTACTGCTTATTCGGCGGCCAGTTGGTTAGCAAAATCGTGGTTAACATCACGGTGGCCGGCTTCATCTGCCCGCACAACGATTAATACTTCCCGTAAGCGGGCATCGGCCGGCAGTTGCCAGTAGTCTATTGCCACTTGCGGCGCGGCAATATTGTCAATGGCACCATGATCTACCTCTTGCAAATAACAGCTATAACTGTACACCGCCTCTTCTTCAAAATACCCTACCAGCCGGTGGGCGGTTTTCGCCGAGAGGATATACAGTAATAAAAAGCCGCTGAAAAACAGGCCCTGGGCAAGCAAGATTAATAAACGTTCAAACCAGTTAGGTTTTGCGATTTCGATGAAAGTCATCAAATGCATACGCTCATTTTTTGGCCTCATCCAGCAGAATGCGGATCCAGCCGTGGTCATCTTCCATTCTGCGCAAACTGCGCATATGCCGTAGCATGCCGGCTACCATGCCGGCAACCATGCCGGGGACGCCGGCAACGGTCTCTAAAATAACGGCACGATGACCATAGCGTTTGGCAAAAAAAGTATCAGCGCAAAAACGCAGCATTTTGGTCAGACGAAAGGCAATTCGATCAGACAGATTGCTGGGAGTATGATGTGAAGCAAGCGGATCATCAGTGGTGTCTGGCGCTTCAGGCTCGACGGGTACAGACATGGGAAACTCCCTGTTATTCGGAATGGGTACAGTATGATGCAGCCAAGCTTAACAGGGGCTGAGTCGCTGTGCGGTATTCTGCGTACTGAACTGCGAAGTGAACTCAGTACTAAAGGTGCTGACTACATTTCTATACAAATTTACAGAGATTAACGGCCGGAGTTTGCACTATGATGAATCACAGAGGCTGGTTATTGAGGTCCGTTTCCGATAAACCCGGCTAGAATAAGCATGATGTTCAGCGAGGATAAACCTTGCGTAGACTATACTAGTGGTAAAGGTAAGATACAGTTGGTAAAGGTAAGATACCATGTCACTGTACCAATGATGAGTAAGGAGTGCAAAATGCGTCATAGTTTATTGGCTGTCACCCTGTTAGCCCTGAGTTGCAGTGCAACAGCTGCGGCTAAGCTGGAACTGGCTTTCAGCGAACCTGAAAAATATACCGATATTCGCTCTGCGACTGAATCTAAAGCTCGTTTTCAGCAAAGGGTGCTAAATCGTTTTGAGCAGTTTTTTACTGAACTGGCCAATCAGATGCCTGAGGGCTACCAGTGGCAGGTTACGGTAACCGATATCGATCTGGCTGGTGATGTAGACTACTTTGCCGGTGGTGCAGGTCAGGCAATGCGAATTGTCAAAGACATACACTCTCCGGCTATCCGTTTTAGCCATCAGCTGCGAGATCAATATGGTGAAGAAGTGTTAAGCGCTGACGAACGGTTGCGTGATATGGGGTTTATGCATCGTCTGAGCAGTACCGGAATACGGCCTGAATTCGAATTTGAGCAAAAAATGTTAGAGGACTGGTTTAGTAAAACAGTGCAGGTACAACTCGATGCACATGCCAGTCTGGCGCCCAAAGTCAGCCAACCTTAAGTGCCGCTTTAAATTCTGCCAACGTGAGGTGCAACAGTTTCAATTGTTGTACCACCCGTTGCAGGGTTGCGGTATTAAATTGCTGGCTGTGACGAATGGCAGCAATTTGCTCAGCGGTTTCAGCTAAATAGGGCATAAAACGGTTACTTTGAACCTGAAAGCCTGCTTCAGCTGGAAAAACATATTGGTGCTTACCTTTTCCCTGCTGCTTTAAATCATCCAGTACGGCATCAGCGTCCAGTGCTTTACGATACAACTCTTTTAAGTTTTCATCTAATTGTGTTAGTAAGTGTTCCATATCCGACTCTTTTATCAATCTTGCCTGTTATTATGCCATAGCTGCGTGTTAGCTGGCAGCGCCAGAGCTAAATTCTTGCAAGCTTGTTCACTTTAAGCTGGCATTGTTATATTATATCGTACCTTTTTATTCAGGCGGGTATTGTTGTGATCGCTCATATGCGCAATGTGTTAGATAAAGTCGGGATAGCCATAACCTCATTGTGTGCTATCCATTGCATTATGCTGCCTGTTCTGCTGCCAGTCATACCTCTGTTGGGTGTGACCTTTCTGGCCGATGAAGCCTTTGAAAAATCCGTGCTGCTGTTAACCATGGTATTAGGCTTTATTGCGTTATTTTCTGGTTTTCACCGTTATCATCGAAAGCTCTACCCCTTTTACTCGCTGTTTTTAGGAGGCCTCATTTATTGGCACAAAGATATTTTAGGACATCATTGGGAGCCGGTAGTGTTGACGATGGGGGCCGCCTTTGTGGTGTTAGCACATATTCTGAACATGCGTTTGTGCAATCAATGCAGCAGTTGTGATGACGAACACTAATGCCTGAGTTTCATTAATAAAAAACCGGTGTTAGCACCGGTTTTTTATTAAGCAAATTGTGACGATATTCTCAATACTGCACAGACTAAGACTGAACAGTTAGTTGGTCGGGCCTGTCATGCCACTGCGCTGCATACGTAATAATTCTTCTTGCGCCTCAGCCCGCGCTTTGCTGTCTTGTTCTACACTACGACAGGTTCGCTTTCCTATGCGTGAGCCTGTAGAATTTTCGGTACGGCAAACGTGAGTTACTTGTCCTTTGTCATCGACAACGTTCTGGTTACCTGCAACACTTTGGCTGTTATCTGTAGATGCACAGCCAGTAATGAGCAGAGCTACAGTGGCGGCAGTAATAATGGTTAACTTCATGTTGTTTACTTCCTTACATTAATAAAATTATTCAGCATTACAATACCCTAAGTTAGAGACAGAAAACACAGCAGAATCAAATAAATTACAATTGCTTACAATTTAAGCGAAAGTTGCAGGTGAAGTGCTGTATGACAGCACTTAAATCGGCAGTTACTGGCTGTAAAATTGATTATCTAGTATTCTGCTGCAGCAAACTATAGCAGGAGATAATATGCAGCCAGCAAACTGGCACCACAGGCTATTACAGAAGTTAGTGTACAGCGTGCAGCAAAGCCGTGACTTTATTTTGCGCTATATACAGCGTTGCCAGCAGGATCAAGTGACCATTATGAGCGGCTATTTAGCTTATATTTCGTTATTGTCACTGGTACCGCTGATTACCGTGATGTTTTCAATGCTACAAGCCTTTCCAATGTTCGCTGATTTTCGTAATAGTATTGAAGCCTTTATTTTTGCCAACGTCATCCCCTCACGCGGCGAAGAAATACAAAGCTACATTAATCAGTTTATTGGTAATACCGGCGGTATGACAACGGCTGGGATACTGGCGCTGTTAGCGGTTGCCCTACTGCTGATCCATAACATTGATAAAACGCTGAATAAAATTTGGCGAGTGAGTAAGCGGCCCAGGCCGATTATTTCTTTTTCTATTTACTGGATGATCTTAACCCTGGGCCCAGTCTTATTTGGCTCCTCTATCGCTGTTACGTCTTATCTGATCACATTAACGCGTTTTGCTGATGATTATACGCCCGGTATGTCGACGTTCTTGTTGGGACTCTTTCCTTATCTGATGTCCTTGCTGGCGTTTTTTATCTTATACCTGGTGGTGCCAAACGTAAAAGTCAGGGCTCGCCATGCCTTGTTTGGCGCTTTACTGGCGATGTTGCTGTTTGAATTATCCAAGCGGGGTTTTGCGCTCTATGTCACCCAATTCCAAGCCTATACCACACTTTATGGTGCTCTGGCCTTAGTGCCTATTTTATTTGTTTGGGTGTATTTGTGTTGGATGGTAGTACTCTTGGGGGCCGAGCTAACCGCTATGCTGCAGCGGCAGGATCCAAGCATTGCTTTAACGGACGATGTCAGCCCTGACAATGGTGCTGATACTGAAGATTACTATGTTGCTGAACCACAGAAGGATAATCTGTCGAAATGAAAGCATTAATTCAGCGCGTTAGAGCGGCCAGTGTCAGTAGTCAGGGGCAGTTATTAGCGCAGATAGATCAAGGATTACTGGTATTGTTAGGGGTAGAAGCAACAGACCATCAACAGCAGGTGCTCAATCTGGCTCACAAAGTTTGCCATTACCGGGTGTTTAGTGATAGTGACAGTAAAATGAACCTGAATGTGCAACAGGTGTCAGGAGCGCTGTTAGTGGTGTCACAATTCACACTGGCTGCAGACACTAAAAGTGGTTTAAGGCCAAGTTTTACGCCTGCTGCAGCACCGTCATTGGCCGAGCAGTATTATTTGCAATTTATTGATGCTTGCCGCGCTTATGGTGTGCAAGTAAGCACTGGTCGTTTTGGTGCGGATATGCAGGTAAGCTTAGTTAACGATGGTCCTGTCACTTTTATGCTGCAATGCTAAGGCTGTGTTTAAGTTTAGCAAAATGAGTACTTCTGCATGAACAAATCCGGTTTACGTCATGCCACTATGCTGGCCCCTAACACACCAGAGCAATGGCAGTCTTATTATACGCTGCGCTGGCAAATATTACGTGCACCCTGGCAGCAACCGGTGGGTTCTGAACGTGACTCACTCGAAGAGTCTGCAGTACACCGCATGATTCAAACCGCCAAAGGGGAAGTGGTAGCAGTAGGCCGTCTGCATATGCTACCAGATGCGGTAGCACAGATACGCTACATGGCGGTGGACGATGCCTGGCAAGGGCAAGGGGCCGGCGCACTTATATTACGTGAGTTGGAGCAAGAAGCCATAAAGCGTTATTGTCAGTTGCTCACCTTAAATGCCCGCGAGCAAGCTATAGGGTTTTATCAGCGACTGGGTTACCACATTAGCGGTGAAGCGGCGCCCTTGTTTGGTATTCGTCATGTGCAGATGCAAAAACGCCTGTGTTTAGCCGGGCAACCAGCACAGTGGCAGCAATGGTGCCAGCAATTAGCAGACACCTGGCAACAAACTATACCGCTTAGTCAGTTTATGCAGCTTCGCATCACTGAGTGTAATGGTTATCAACTAAGTTGTACTGCGCCTATTGCACCTAATATCAACCTGCATCACACCATGTTTGCCGGCAGCATTTATACCCTGGCCACCTTGACCGGTTGGGGGTTGCTGTATTTGCAATTACAGGCTCAGGGGCTTTCTGGAGCTCAGGTGCTGGCCGATGCTCGTATTCGTTATCGAAAACCTGTCAGCAGTGCGCCGCTTGCAATTTGTAGGCTCAGTGATGTTCGTGGTGACTTAACGGTGCTGCGTCAGGGGCAAAATGCCCGGCAGCAACTGCAAGTTGAGATTCGTTGCGAAGGCGAATTATCTGCAGAATTTACCGCTGATTATGTGGTGCTGGCGCGGTAATAGCGCCCACTAACCGCCATAAAAGTTATCGCCACAACATATCAAACATTTATCATGTGTTTATCAGGTTTTTTTTTGCCGCCCGCGCATAATCGGATGATGAAATTTTGCGTCGAGGCAATTATGTATAACAACAAATGGATCCTTGTGTCGTCAATCAGTACTATTCTGGGCATCCTGTCAGGTGGATGTTATTTGTTTTTTGCAGAACACTCACTGCTACTCACCGACAGAACCCTAACCTTAAACGCCTTTTGGTCAAGTTTTATGGTGTGGGCCTTTGTGGTGATGTTTATTTGTGCTCTCTGTTGTAATGTTATGGCATTTTTAGCGTTGGAGCAGTCACCTGGCAGTTGGGGTAATGCGTTACTTCAACGCAGTGACCCCTTGCAACGTCAGCAACAATTTTTGACGGAGGCTGAGCGGTTTTTGCTACGTGATGGGCGTTGGCAGCCGCAAAGCGCTAGCTTTAGTACAGACTACCGTTGCTTAACTGGTGCGACAGACACTTTGGTTTATGTGCAATTGACACTGCACCCTGTAGACATAAATCAAATCAGGGCAATGTTTCAACAAATGCTGGCAGCTGATTTCAATCAGGGCTTAGTCATTAGCTATAACGGCTTTACCAACCAGGCTTGTATTTTTGCTCAGGAAGCCAAGATCAGTTTATTGGACAGTAGAAGCCTAAAAAAACAGCAAAAACGGCTCAGAGCACAACAATTTGCACTTATTAAGGTTTAATATCATATTTTCATCAGGTTTTTGTCGTCAATTTTAGCCATATTAAACCGGTGAAAGGAATCAATATAAAAAAATGGATTAGCGTCACTTCCTGCATGGCTGGCTTTTGCCAGCCTTTTTCTTAGCACTTATTAATCGCCTGTTTATCGCTCAAGCAAACTTACCCAATCTTAAATCTTGCGGCGGCCTGCTGTAATTTAAGAGCCAGTTGAGCCACTTCTGCACTATGCTGCAAGGTGCGCTCAGCTTTATCGGTACTGCTATCAGCCAATTGCACCATGGCGGTCATATTATCATTTATAGCTGAGCCCATTTTAAGTTGTGCTGTACTGGCGTGATTGACCTGATTACTGATAGCTAAGGTTTGAGCAATTGCCTGACTTATTTGTTGCAGCGCCGCCACCAGCTGCTCTGTGGTAGCAACACAACCTTCTGCTTCACTATTTCCTGCGCTGACTGCGGCCACGGCTTGTTTGCTTTGTAATTGCAAATGTTCAATCATCTGGCGAATTTCATTGGTTGCTTGTTGTGTGCGGCCTGCCAGAGAACGCACTTCGTCAGCCACTACAGCAAAGCCGCGCCCTTGCTCACCAGCCCGCGCAGCTTCAATCGCCGCGTTTAACGCTAACAAGTTTGTCTGTTCGGCAATACTACTGATGGTAGTCAGAATGCTGCCAATATTGGTCGATTCATCATTGACCCTATGCATCAGCTCACTGGTGGCGGTTAATTTTCCCGCCAATGTGCTGATGCGTTGATTATTAGTCGCTGCCAGCTGCTTAACTTGTTCACTCTGGCTCATGGCTTGCTGCATCGAATCACCGGCAGCATTAGCTTGCTCGGCAATGGCTTTCGTATTGTGATTCAGCTGACGGGTTACTTCATTCACCAGACTGATTTGATGCTGCTGTTGCTGCAAAGAATGGCTGATTTCATCCACTTCGGCACTGGATTTACTGGCAGTGCTGCTAAGCTCTGAAGCATTGTGCTGAATATCAGTAATAAGCGTACTTAAGGCGTTGATTAAACTGTTTACCTTGGCGGATAAAGCGCCAAATTCATCCTGTTGTTTTATCGCCAGCTGCCGGGTCAGATCGCCTTTAGCAATATAGCCCAGTATGTGGTTAATGCCGGCTAGAGGTTTTAACATAGCACTAATAGTTAAGTAAGCGGCAGCGGCGGCCAGGGCAATTAACACCACTAATAAAACCACAGTGCGGTTACGCCCTGAAGCCAACGAATCTGAGGTGCGTTGCTGCAACGTAGTAAATTGACTGGCTGCAGCGGCCAGTAGCTGATCTAACTGGCCAATGGCTAGCTCAGATTGCTGCTCTGACAGGTTAAGTTGCTGCCTGGCATCACGCTGTTGTTGCAGTTGAGCTTGTTTTAATGTGACCAAATTATGCTCGGCATGAATGGCTTCACTCAAGCTAGAAAACTGCTCAGTAAAGGTTTCCCATAAACCATCGGTATCCACTTGTTGTAACAGTGATTCCAAATAGCTCAGATTAGATTGTATATCGCTGAGACTAAATGCCAGATTATCGCGATTTTGTTCCAGCGTATTTAAGTCGGTATAGGCGGCCATCTCGCGTGATCCATTGAGTAAGCCCAGAATCTGCCCGTCAATCCGACCAGCTGTGCCGGCAATCACTTCTGTTAAATCTGCATCGCGTGGAACCTCAATTTCAGAAATTTCTATCAGGCTGGCACCCGCTTCGTCAATCAACAGCTCTAACTGCCCCAGTTGCTGCTGTAACAGTAATTCCCCTTTAATACTCCCCAGGCGAGCATTAAACATAGCTGCTACTGCTTCAACATAAAGATGATAATGTTCTGTACTGGCAGAAAGGGGTGCTTTAAACGCATCGACTTCGCCAACCAATTGACTGAAATCGCTAAAAATCTGATCAAAGGCTTGCTGCTCAGACACAAAAGCTTGCTGATAGCGCTCAATACTGGTGCTGTCTTCTGCGGTGTATCCTAGCGCCGAAATTTTCGCTAACTTTAGTAGCTGGATTTGTGCCAGATTGCTTTGTTGCTGCGCCGGAACCGCCAGTTGATTCACTCTGTTGCTAGAATCGGTAACAGTGCTAAAGCTCACTAAGGCTGAGATGCTGGCGAATAATAATAACAAAGCAATAAAACCAAAACCCAGTATTACTTTATGCGCAACTTTTAGTTTCATTACAATCACCTGGCTAAATATAAGGAGGGTATTAAACCGAGAAGATCTTGTATTGCTTTAACATAGTGTAGTGTAGCTTGCCATGCAAGTATTCGCGTTATATGGCCCGGGAATCAGGTTACAATGATTAAAAAGGGCGCTAAAGCGCCCTGAGCATCTAAAGCTGCAGCCTTTAAAAACTGGCTAGCAGCCCCGCTGGTAGCAATGAATTTAAGCTGCCTTCACGCAGTAACTCTGCGCTGGCTTCAATATCCGGCCCAAAATAGCGGTCCTGCTGATAAAAACTTACGTGTTGTCGCAACTGTGATTTCGCCTGCTCTAACAGCTCGGTGCTTTGCAACGGCGCTCTGAAATCCAGCCCTTGCGCAGCGGCCAGATATTCTACAGCCAGCACGCCTGTAGTGTTTTCTGCCATATCAGTGAGTCTGCGCGCAGCAAAGGTGGCCATTGATACATGATCTTCCTGATTGGCCGAGGTGGGCAAACTATCGACACTGGCCGGGTGTGCCAGACTTTTGTTTTCAGAGGCCAGGGCAGCCGCTGTCACCTGAGCAATCATAAAACCACTGTTGACCCCACCATTGGGCACCAGAAAGGCCGGCAATTTGCTCAAACTGGCGTCAATCAGCAAGGCCATGCGCCGCTCAGATAAGGCGCCGATTTCGGCAATCGCCAGTGCCAGATTATCGGCCGCCATGGCAACCGGTTCAGCATGAAAGTTACCACCGGATAAAATATCGTTGTCATCAGCAAACACCAGCGGGTTGTCGGTAACGCCATTGGCTTCTACCGCTAACACTTCTGCCGCCTGACGAATTTGCGTCAGGCAGGCGCCCATCACTTGTGGCTGGCAGCGTAAACTGTATGGATCCTGCACTTTTTCACAATTTTGATGTGATTGTCCAATAGCTGAGCTTTGCTGCAACAAGTGACGGTAAATCGATGCTGCATCAATCTGGCCACGCTG
>NZ_DAINOE010000045.1:0-7963 GCF_036735525.1 Arsukibacterium sp.
GCCATGCATGCGGTTGTAAAAAAAGCCTTTGGCAAACACATCCCGAAAATCCAGCCGTAATTTACGCAGCAATGAATCGAGGCTAAACAACGAAAACAGCCGCGCCCCCTGATCACTGACTTCGGTTAACGAGCCCTCGCCCAGCACAAACGCCAATTGTCCGGCCAAACCGGCCGTTTCATACTGCAAAGGGCTGCCAGGCCAGTTCAGGGCAAAATCGACATCGGCGCGGCTGCCACTGATGGCAGAAGTTAACTGATATTCTGTGAGCAAGGTACCAATATTAGGTGAGCTGAACTTACCACTAAACTGACTGAAACCCGGTCCCTGATCTGGCTGCCACATGCCGCTCAGTTGTAGCCGGTTACGTTTATAGTCGGCCTCAAACTGGTGTAACAACCATACCTTATCATCGCTACTGGCATGGGCGTTGACCTCACCTAAACGGTAAGGTCCGATACTGCAATCCAGACAACTAAGCTGAATGGGCGGCAACTGCAGCCAGGTCGTTTCTGGCTGTCGCGTCCTATTTAGCGGAAAGGCTAATTGCTGGCTGACATCTTCCAGCACACCCGCCAATTCACTGGCCTCTGGCAAGGGTAAATGTAAATAATCCAGTTGAACCTTAATGCCTTGTCCTGACCAGTCATCAAAAAAACTTAAGCGGCTGGCCACTTCGCTACCGTTTAGCTGCAATTGCCAGGCACTATCAGTATGCTGTAACTCAAATACGGTCTTGTTAAAAGCAAAACCGGCCGGCAATTGCAACTGACCAATTTTTCCGCGCAAGCGCAAAGGGCCTTTCAACCAGGCCACTTGCTGGCTATCGCCAGCAGGTAGCTGACTACTAATAAGCTGGTACCAGGGCAGCAAGTCAGCTTGTGCCAAATCTATTGCTATTATCATCCCGCTGCCTGGCAGAGCAGTATCAGCCTGGCCCAGCGCCAGATTCAGCTGACTGAATTGATGGGAACTATGATCTATGCGGCCGGCAAGCTGCAATGCAGCCAGCTGCTTACTGTTAAGAGCAAACTGCAGCAGGCTATCTGTACTATTACCTTGCGCGCTCAGCTGCAATTGCGCAGGCACATCAGCCTCCTTGCTATAAGGTGCCGGCAGTTGCAGCGCCGTTTGCGTTAAATCCAGCGACAACGCTGCCTGATACTCAACACCTTCAGCCGGCAGCTGTAGCCCCAAATCAAGCTGGTATTGCACAGGCCCGCTCAGCAACCTGTCGGCTTTGGGCCACAGCGCTGTGCTTAATTGCCCGGCGTCACTGTCACCGCTTAAGCCGAGTGTCAGCTGGTATGCGCCAGGCTGCTGCTGTCCGTGAATCTGACTAGTAAAGGCCAGGCCACGCCAACGCCCTTGCAGCCGTTCGGCGCTAATCTGATCATTATCAAAACGTAACTGGCCACTAATATCGGTTAATTCCAGTTCAGGAGCTTGCAGTATGGCACTGAGCTGTTGCAAATCTACTGCGCCCGTTGCCCGGACACTGCCATCATTCAGGCCAACCCGAAGCTGTAGTTGCCCGCTGACATTCCCGCTGAGTCCTAAATGCTCTAAAGCCTGCCCGACATTGCTACGCAGCGGCGATTGCGCCAGCAATTGCTTAACGTCAATGACATCCTGCTGCGGCTCACTCTGGATTTGGATGATTAAAGGTGTGGGCTCAGTCAATGATGCCAGCGATGCCTGCACCCTGTCACCGAGCGGTAAGGTTAGCAGCTGCCCTTGCCGGCTCTGAATGAACAGCTGTTGCTGATCCAACCATAAATTGGCCTGCAGTTGCTCTACTGCCGGCCAGTTTGCATCAAACTCAAAACGCACATCGGCGACATCCGCTGCTAGCTGCATGATTGAAGGTATAGCTGACGGTATAGTTGACGCTGTGGAGGTCACTTCAGCGGCATCGCTATCACCCAAGACTAAACCATGCCATAAAAACCGGGCCGAGCTTAACTCACCCTGTTGCAAAGCACGGTTAAGATACTGACGTAAAGGAGCAGCTAAGTACCGCCTTGGCAGGTAGCGGTCCAGATGCAACATTTGCAACTGTTGCAGGCTAAACAACATACTGAGCTCAGGCTGGGCTTTCAGTGCCAGTTGCAATTGGCCTTGTAATTGAAAATCATCGGCATCCAGTGTCAGCTCGGTAACATTAAAGCGCCAATCTCCTTGCTTATCGGCCAGCCACTGCGCCTGCAGCTGTAACGATTGATAAGGACTAGACTGTGGCATTAACCCATCCCATTGCAGCTCGGACGGCGCCCCCTTGAGTACCATACGGCCAAAATCATTAGCCAGCCACAATTCACCACTGAGCTCACTGATACCAGGCACATCACCCAATGGCTGATGTTGCCATTGCTCGAACTGGCTATAGAGTTGCCAGTCACCGAGGGAATTAACCTGTGCCTGTAGTGTGATTACCTCGGCTTGTGGCTGATAGCCTAATAGGGTGGCTAATACTTGATGATCTTCTGCCATTAATTGCGCTAAAGGTGCCAATGCCTGCAAAGGGACCTGCTGCAAGGCCAGCTGCCAATCATCTTGCTGTTTTCTAAGCGCTACCGCCAGCTGCGGCCAACGCTGATTGGCACTTTGTAAGGTAAGTTCAGACGATAACAACGACCAGCCATCATCATCCGGCAGCCATAACAACTGCCCCTGACCTAGCTGTAAACTTTGCTCATTACCATCCCGCTGCCAATGCACACTGTTTTCGGCCAGTTCCACCTGGATCCGTTGCAGCCGGCCCTGATCAATTCTTCCCCAGGCGCTAAAGTTAACACTGGCTTTTTGCAGTCGGTTGGTTTGGGGGATCCATTGCCTGAACCAGGGCAGTAAATCCAACTGGTTGCTTTGCAAATACAGCTGACCAAAGGCACTATCCAGCGTCGGACCATATAAATCGACAATAAAAGACAATGTATTAGCGGTAACATTGTCAATCGACAATTCGCCTTCCCCCTGATGGCGGTTGCCCTGATTTCGCCAGTTAAGGTGCGTAATCTGCACCACCAGATTATCGGCGTCTGCCTGTTGCAGGCTGATACGGCTGTCACGTACTGTGAATTGGCGTAGCTGCCGAAAGAATAACTGTTCTAATGCCAGGCTCAGACTGGCATTCGTCACAGCGCCAGGCTCCTGAACGCGGAGCTCCTCACTAGCCAGAGTTAGCTGTAACCCTCGAAGTTCAACGTGTTCGGCCCGCCATTGCAAGCTGATTAAACTGCCCCAGAAATCGATATCTACCAGAGTTTGCTCAATACGCAGCGCAGCACCCTCTGCCGGGCTGCTTAAAAGCAAATCATTTAACAATAAAGCTGGACCCGTCTTATGCCAGGCCGCACTTAGCACACCAATCTGTAACTCAGCCCCCAGTTGTTGGCTAAGCATATTTTCGAGCTGTGTTTTATAGTTATCGGCGTAAGGCAGGCTGAGTCGAAGTAAAGAAATCAAAGTGGCCAGCAACACCAGTACGATGGCCAGCAACAGCCACAGTTTATGTAAGCAGTAAAAACAGACTTGTTTGGCTGACGCCACTTAAATCATCACCACGTCAAATTGCTCCTGCGTATACATAGGTTCAGCTTGCACACTAATTTGCTTGCCAATAAAAACCTGTAATTCAGCCAGGCTATGAAATTCGTCTGTGGTTAACGCATCTTTTACCACAGGCGAGACATACACCAGAAATTTATCCGCCGCATAAGCACGATTTACCCGGACAATTTCCCGTAAAATTTCAAAACAGACGGTCTCAACCGTTTTTAAACTTCCACGGCCCTTACATACTGGACACTCACCACAGAGGATATGTTCCAAACTTTCGCGGGTTCTTTTGCGGGTCATCTCAACTAAGCCTAATGCTGAGAAGCCATGAATATTGGTTTTCGCTCTGTCGCGCGACAATGCCAGCTCTAAGCTGTGAAACACCCGCCGCTTATGTTCGTCGGTTTGCATATCGATAAAATCAATAATGATAATACCACCGAGGTTGCGTAAGCGCAGCTGCCGGGCTATCGCCTGCGTGGCCTCGGTATTGGTATTAAATATAGTGTCTTCCAGATTTCGATGGCCTACAAAGGCGCCGGTATTAACATCTATAGTGGTCATGGCCTCAGTTTGATCGATGATCAAATAGCCGCCGCTTTTCAGCGGCACTTTGCGCTCTAATGCCCGCTGTATCTCGTTTTCAACATCAAACATATCAAAAATCGGCCGCTCACCCGGATAATATTCCAGCAGTGGCGAAATATGCGGCATGAACTCTTCACAAAAGGCCGTCAGCTGTTGAAAAGTAAGCTTAGAGTCTACTCGAACACGCTCCAGTTCGGTGCCCACAAAATCACGCAAAATACGGTAGCACAGCGTTAAATCTTCATACACCACCCCTTCTTTGCGGGTGATTTTTTTGCGTTTAAGTATTTTACCCCAGAGTTTCTTTAAAAATTTCGCGTCCTGCACCAACTCTTCAGCGCCGGCACCTTCAGCCGCGGTGCGGACAATAAAACCGCCATTGCCATCCAGGCAGCTGCTGACAATGTCTTTTAAGCGGCTGCGCTCTGCTTCACTGTCCAGGCGTTGTGACACGCCAACGTGACTGGAGTCGGGCATAAACACCAGATAACGCGAGGGCAAGGTGATGTCAGTGGTTAAACGTGCGCCCTTGGTACCCAGCGGATCTTTTACCACCTGCACCAGCAACAATTGTCCTTCGCGCACCAACACCCTTATATCTTTGCTACTGGCTGGTTTGCTATCCAGCTCATTGGCTTCGTGCTGCTGCACTATGTCTGAAGCATGTAAAAAGGCGGCTTTATCCAGGCCAATATCCACAAAGGCCGCCTGCATGCCCGGCAAGACACGGCTGACTTTACCCATATAGATATTACCGACCAGCCCCAACTTTGCCTGCCGCTCTATATGCAGCTCTTGCAGCACACCATTTTCGATCAGCGCCACCCGGGTTTCAGTGGGGGTGACATTTAGTAGTAGCTCTGCACTCATGCTTGTGTCTCCAGTGCCAGCACCATTTGCTCGGTTTCACACAATGGCAGCCCGACTACAGCACTGTAGCTACCATCAATGCGCGCAACAAAACGCCCGGCCAGGCCCTGAATAGCATAGCCACCGGCTTTATCCTGCGGCTCGCCGCTTTGCCAGTAAGCGGCAATTTCGGCCTCGGTAATCTGCCGAAAATACACATCGGTACTGACCAAGCACTGCAATTGCTGTTGACGACTAACCAAGGCCACGGCAGTCAATACCTGATGACAACGGCCAGACAGGGTTTTGAGGGTGGCGGTAAAATCAGCTTCAGATTTGGGTTTTCCTAAAATCTGTTGCTCAAATACCACTATGGTATCGGCGCCCAGCACCGGTAACTGCCCAGCGTTTAGTGCTAAACCGGCCTGTGCCTTAGCCAGGGCTAACCGGCGTACATAAGTGGTTGCCGGCTCATCGACCAGAGGCGTTTCGTCAACATCAACCTGTAACAAAGTAAAGGGCAGCTGCAGCTGTTGAAGCAGTGCCGCACGGCGGGGAGAAGCAGAAGCCAGAGCGATAGTTGGGTACATTATTGGATCTTAAATTGGCGGCGAAAACGTCTTAATAACCAGAATAACCAAGGCCAGGCTAACATGCCAGTTAGCACCGGCCATAAATAGGCCGGTAAAAAGTAAACGCCGGTCAGAAAATGACTGAGCCAGAATAATAGCAAGTGGTACAGCGCCAGCATTAAGCCAACCAGTAACGCCTGCTGAATGATTGCAAAATTTCTAATTTTCAGGTGGTTAACTGCAAAAATAAAGCTGACTACCGAGAAGGCCAGTGCATTCACGCCCAGCACAGTGCCTACCAGTACATCGACCAGAAAACCCATAAAAAAAGCCGTGCCGATATTGACCCGTGAAGGAAGGGCCATTGTCCAGTACAACAAAATTAATAATGCCCAATCGGGGCGGTAAGGCGTAATTTGTGCTGGCATCGGCATTACCGTCAGCACCAGCGCCACAAACAAGGAGAAATAAATAAAACCTATGCCATGGGCCCTACGCATCAGTCTGTTACCTCAGCAGTAACGGGATCGGCCGGCAATAACAGCAATACATGGCGGATACGATCAAGTTGCGCATAAGGGCGGGCATAGACAGTCATAAAAGGCTGACTGGCGTCTCGAATCACTTTATTGACCTCGGCAACCGGATAGCCTTCAGGGAAGCGGCCATCAAGACCTGATGTTAATAAACGATCACCTTCACGAATATCGGCACTGAGCGGCAAATGAATAACCCGCAACAGATCCCATTGCCCCAGCCCCTCAGCTACAGTGCGGATGCCAGTGCGCTCGGCGCGCAAGGCAATAGCATGGGTGTTATCAGAGATCAGTATGGCGCGGCTACTGGTTGGCCCGACACTGACAATTTGCCCGACTACACCTTTGTCATCAATCACCGGCTGATATTCAGTAACGCCATCATTGCTGCCTTTGTTTAATACCACCTGATGGCTGAACGGATGACTGTGCACAGCTAACACTTCGGCCACCAAACGCTGCCCTTCCAGTACCGGCAAAGAGCCCAGTAAGGCTCGCAACTTGTTGTTTTCTTGCTGTAGGTAACCCAGTAACTGCAGTTGACCATTTTGACGCAATAAGGTTTCTTTGAGCAGGCTGTTTTCAGCTAACAAGCTTTGTTGCGCGATAAACTGCTGCGATACCTGGCTAAACAGGGTTTCGGGTAAACTGGCCAGATAAAACAGCGGGCTGACCGCAGTGGTCAGGTATGAGCGCAGCTGGGTGGCGCTTTCGGTATAACGGTCGATAAAAATTAAACCGGCACTGCAGCATACCGCTAACATTAAGCGGAGGCCCAGTGCCGGTCCACGGCCAAACAATTCATTCATCTGTAATAACCAACCTGACTATTCTCAGCGGGTTAGTCATAACTGAACACATCACCACCATGCGAATCAATCATCTCCAGCGCCTTACCACCACCACGGGCAACACAGGTCAGCGGGTCATCTGCCACTACCACCGGAATGCCGGTTTCTTCCATTAACAGCCGGTCTAAGTCACGTAACAGTGCACCACCGCCGGTCAGCACCATACCGCGTTCAGAAATATCAGACGCCAGCTCTGGTGGCGACTGCTCCAGCGCTACCATGACGGCACTGACAATACCTGCCAACGGCTCTTGCAGAGCTTCGAGGATTTCATTGCTGGTCATGGTAAAGCTACGGGGTACACCTTCGGCCAGATTGCGTCCACGCACTTCAATTTCCAGCACATCATCACTGGGGTAAGCCGAGCCGATTTCGGTTTTAATGCGCTCAGCCGTGGCTTCACCGATTAAGATGCCATAGTTACGGCGAATATAGTTAACAATGGCATCATCAAATTTATCTCCGCCAATACGCACTGAAGATGAGTACACCACGCCATTAAGAGAAATAATGGCGACTTCTGTGGTACCGCCACCAATGTCGACCACCATAGAGCCGGTCGCTTCCGATACCGGCAAGCCAGCACCAATAGCTGCGGCCATCGGCTCATCAATCAGATATACCTCACGCGCGCCGGCGCCTTGCGCTGATTCACGAATAGCCCGGCGTTCTACCTGAGTAGAACCACAGGGTACACATACCAACACTCTCGGACTGGGTCGTAAAAAGCTATTGCTGTGTGCCTGGCGGATAAAGTGTTGTAACATTTTTTCGGTGACATAAAAGTCTGCGATAACGCCGTCTTTCATTGGGCGGATGGCTTTAATGTTACCAGGGGTTCGGCCTAGCATGCGCTTTGCCGCATGGCCCACCGCTGCAACACTTTTCGGACCACCGGCCCGCTCTTGCCGAATGGCCACAACTGAAGGTTCATTCAGCACTATGCCCTGATCTTTAACATAAATCAGCGTATTGGCAGTACCAAGGTCAATGGATAAGTCGTTCG
>NZ_DAINOE010000045.1:7973-20232 GCF_036735525.1 Arsukibacterium sp.
CGCAGTTTTTTAAACATGGGAGAAGAAGGCCTTAGTTAACGGGCAGCCGATATAACACTAACGCCTGCTAACCGCAGCAAGCCTATTATCGGCATACCATACAAGTAATGAGCTCTATTCTAAGTAAGTCTCTGGCAAGAAAATAGCTTTTTATGACATTTTTCATAAATTAAACGGCTGCCGTTGTCAATTTAACTTATTGCGCTATTTTTAAGGCCGCAAGGCACAGTTAAAACACCTCGCGCCAGAAAATCTGCCGCGGATTACCCCGAAAACGGCCAAAGATAAACTCAGCTCGGGGGTTATCAGTAAAGTTACCATCGTTTAGCCAGTCATATTGCAGCCATAGCGGCACCAGATATTCAGCGGCAATGACACCCGGCGCTCCTGGTGCCGGCAAATACAAATCACGATTGCGACTCTGACCAGCTACAAGCGCTGCAGCAGTGGCTTGCGGACTCAGCGTTGCAGGCATTAATTGTAAGCGGCTAGCGGCTATCGGACTGCAGTTATCCAGGGTATTAGTTGCAAAACGGTTACCATCCCAATATTGCGCCAGCAAACGTACCGGCAATTCATCAAATTCAGGGCCAAAGCTGTTTTCAAGCAGCAGGCGGCCATAGCGCAGGTTAAACTCGGCTAACCGCCTGGCATTGCAACTAATGCCACTGCAATTCCCGGCTAAAGCCACATTCATATCAGCATCAGCAATACCGGCAAATACCGGCGTTTCTCCATCCAGCACCCGCAAGCCCAGGGCAAGTTGACTAAAAGGACCATCTGCTGCGCCAGTACTTTGCCGGTTGAACCACAGTTGCGGTTCACCACTGCCGTCGCTGACAATAGAAAAATCGGCCCGACCAGCTGACCAACCACTATCACTAAAACTGGCGGTTAACCGCGCAGTACGATCGATGCCATCTGCCGCATTGGCGGCTTGCAATAAAGGTGAGGCGCGAACAAAAGCATCCTGATAATTCCGGGTTAATAAACCTTGTCTGTTTTGCGCGCTCAAGCTGAATGCCAGTTGCATCGGTTGACGCATATACCAATGCTGGCCATTAGCAGCACAGCCTGGATAAGGCGCCAGTGCCAAATCGCTCAGCGCAAAACTGGCTGGCACAAAACGACCAATATTGGCCGAGCACAGCTGTAAAGACGCCCCCAAAAAGCTGATTGGCGCCTCAAACTGTACTATACCCACCTCACTGTATTGCAGTTGTGGACTGTTGCTGCTAGTCGTCTGTGCCGGGAATTGCAAGTTGGCACTGTATTGTAAGTTTCCCGCAGTGCCTGGCACTGGCGCTCTCAGACTGGCAACGGGCTGCCCGACTGCCCATGCAGGGACTCGCGGACTAATGGCAGGCATAGCTAATGTAGGCAGATCGCACTGATCCCAATTGCCATCATTGTTATCATCCATTCCTGGTTGCCAACTTACCGTGCGGCTATTCAGCACAAAGTTATCACCCGCCGCAATAAATGCAGGCCCTGATGCGTTCAGCGCGATCGGGTTCCCGCTGGCCTCGGCAAATACCGCCAGCGGCCTGACCACAAAGGGCATGCTGGTATCATTTCTGGCTAAAGTACCTGATAGCACACTGCCATCAGGGGCGGTAACAGGTACCTGCATATCTGCCCGCAACGTATAACGCCCAGCATCTCTGGCTTGCACCACAAAGGGCGCACTGCCATCAGCACCAAATTGCAGCTGTACCGTTTGTGCATTGTTCGCAGCGATCAGGTTAACGCTGCTGGCTCCGGTAATAGTCATTTGGTTATTGTTGAGCCCTTCTGCAGCCTCAGGTAACAGATAGCGAAATTGCACACCCAGCGTCTGATTTTGCAACGCCGCTTCGCAAGCGCCGGTGTTGGTATTGGTACGCACCACACGCAAGCGCTGTTGTGCCGCATTAAAACCTATATTTGACGGCTTGCCCGTTAATTGTGTCGGTAATGGGGATTTTAAGGCGATACTGGCATCACCATCGACCTGAATACCAATATTGCTGAAACTCAGCTGGCAACTGCCTTCAACACCACTGTTAAAACAGCGGATCACATTTTGCGCTGTTGGCGAACTGCTGTTGATATCTAACGTCAGCGTAGTGGCACTGCTATTGCGGATAGCGACATCTAATTGCCCCCCGCTAAAGTTAAAGGCCGGCCCACTCTGGCTGTAATCCGCACCGCCCAGCCAACCATTAACCGGCAGCAGGCTAATATCAACCGGGCCATTAAAGCGTTCGCTACAACTGTTATTGGCACAAGCCAGTATGGTCACCGGTGCCGCTTCACAGGTTAGGGCATTACCACTGTGTAAAATTCTGAAATGATTAATATCACGGCGCACAGGCTGAATGTTCAGCGCGCACACTTCAACGTTGTCCACTTCGTGGTTGTCATTTGAACCGCCGGTAGAGCCTGTCAGCGTTAACAGTAACTCGGCAGGTACGGCCGCCTGACCATCACTGGTTAACACATCAACAGGCCCGATTAAATTGATAAAGCCAATGCCGGTATCGCGGGCAATAGTGACCCAGGAATTGGCCGGATTGCGGCTATCAATGGTCACCCTATAGCGATGAGAAATATTTTGGTTTGCCGTACGTACGGCAGGCGTCAGTGCGGCGGTACCAGAAATATAACGGTAACCTGTTTGATTGACGCCAGAGCCTCGAAGAGCTATCGCGTTAGCGCGTGATCCAGGCCCGCCCAGTCTGCATTCAGTTGGGTTTGAATAGTTACCAAAGGTATCCAGCCCCAGCCCCAACCAGCCACCACTAAAGCCAGACACACCACAACGATTGGCATAACCCAGTGAGCCGCCATATCCACCTGGCTCGGGCGTAATATCGGCATCAGAAAATACTAGAGCCATACCATCGGCGCTATTGCCGCCGTAAGCATAAAAATCATACTCTACAATTACCAGGTTTCCGGCTGATGGAAACAAGCGTTGTAACGTAGCAGATGTCGCAACATTAGAGCTGTTGTTGGTCATTCTGAGGCGGCCATTGACTAAGCGTGGGTTGCCAAAAGTGCCGCTTTTGTTAGTTACCGCCCAGTCATCGCCTACCTCGGTACGTTCAAAATCATCAAAAAAACATTGCGTCGGTTGCGTAGACGGAGTCACTACATCCTGCCAGCTGGTCCCCAGTGCTACGCGATCCAGTGTTACTTGTTCGGTATCGCTCAAATTTGCAGTTCTAAAGCCAATTTGTGCAAAGCTATTAATATTGCTATTGCCCACTGACACGACATCCGCCACAGCAGGTTTTTCACTGAGGTTCGCGGGGTTTACCCATAGTTCAAAACGATTGTAGGGTTGCTCAGCACCCGGCGTGCTTTTACTTAATCGTCCAACCAATAAATAACTGACTCCATTTTCTATCGGCATGGTGTATACGTCATTATTGGTGAGCGTTCTGACAAAGAGATCTTCCGCTCCAGCTCCCGAACCACGGTTAGTTTTAATGCCAATATTTGGAATGTTACTAAAGCCGGTTTGATCAAACCATAATGCTACAAACTTGTTGTTACCTGCACCTAGCTGAAAGCGCATCAGCATGCTGACGTAGACCACATCATCGCGGTGTGCCAGGGGTAGCGGCCTGGTTGCCGCCACATTATTACTACCCGATAGCTGCAGAGCACGCCGGCCGCCGGCAATAAATTCACCATTTGCTGCCACATACTGTAGCCGCTGACTGCTGACATCAATAATTTGCTGCCGACCAGCAATCCCGGTCCAGCTGCCTCCCCAGCCCGTGCCGCCATTTAATCCAGCAATACTGCCGGTGGCGTAGCTTTCAAAGTCATCATTTGCAAATAACCTGGCGCACACCACCCCACCAATCAATGCTGGTATTGCTTCAGGCCGGTAATTCACTACACCAAAGTTTGCTACCGCGCTTTTAGCCGTCACTGCACCATTTATTTGCGCATTATTACTTAGCTGAACAGCGCCGCCTGCTAACACAAAACCATTTATTACAGCATTATTACCGAGGGTCAGGCTACCACTAACGACCAGCATAAAATTTTGCGGTGGACCATTAGAGTTTAAAATAGCATTATTGCCAATGGTCAGGTTGCCGTTGATAAACAACTTTGTTGTAGCACCATTCGAGGTTAGCACAAGGCCATTGCCGATAGTATAGTCCTGATTATCTGGATAATAATAATCGATTGGCTGCATATTCAGGGACAAGGTTGGGTTAGGCGTTGCCGGAAAAGCAATGCTTGCCGGAACTGCACTATTACTGCGAATAGCCTGGCTCCAGATATCAGCACAATTATTGGCTTGAGCCAAACTGCTGAAAAATAAGAAAACGGCTAACAGCCACTTCATTGCCGCACCTCAATACTCACCGTACGGCTGCTGGTAAATTCATTGGCAACACAACTGCCAATGCTGGTTAGCTGATGTAACTGCACCGGCTCAGGCATGAGTACGCTAACGGTAGAGCATTGCACCAAGGCCTGGCAGCCCTGCAAGCCCTCACCGCTAAATGGATAGATACGACTGACACAGCTGCCGCTGGCATCCAGCGGAAACAGCTGCACCAGTGATAATTCGAGACCACTTTGCGCGGCAAATAATGCCCTGCTACCCAATACTTCGTAAATCAGGCTATCACCACTACTGAGCAAGGTGCGGCTTAACGCCAGCACCAGCATCAGCATGACGACAATAATAAATACCGCCACTACCAGCGCACTGCCCCGCTGTTTAACTGCATGAGCAGAATAATACGAAGGTAGCCGCTCAAGGAACGTTAACAAGGTGTACCTCATAATTAAAAAAAGCCGGCGATACCGCATTGTTCTCAAGACGTAGCTGCAAATTGACTACCGCATTACGTGTCAGGACTGGAGGCACTACAGCAAAGCGAGCCTCTGCTACGCCTTTAGCCATCAACACCCCTGTGCTGCCAGGCGGTAACTGTTGTGCGGCACTGTAAGCATAGCCGCTGTAGCGGTAAAGTCTTTGCTGAGCACCATCAAGGCAATAGCTGACAGGGCTCGGAGCAAGTAAATAAAAGCGCCGCTCCGGCGAGTCGGCGGCGAAACTATGTGGGGTATCCAGATCCAGGACTACCCGGCCAAACTGGCTATCATCTAACACCACTGCGTTTAATAACAGGCTGGCGCTGTCAATGGCACTGCCGGTGGCTAATGCCGTATAAATATCGGAAGGCGTCGTCGGGTAAAGGGTAAAGGGTAAACCTATCCAGTCAGAGCTCCAGCCAATGGCCAGCAAGTGCAACGCTGTATCACTAATAGGTTTAATGGGTGCATTTTGATAAAGACCGCTGCCTAATACCGGGCTAAATTCCAGACAGTGCCACAAAGCAGTATTGTTGGAACGTACACTATTTGGCGCCGCATTTCTGAGTTCACGCACCATTCGCTCAGCGGCGAAACGGCCTTGTTCTAATAACTGCTGTCGTCCGGTAGCTTCGGTATACATGCGGGCACCAGTGCCAATATAGCTGCTAACGCCTACCGCCAAAACCGCCAGAAGCACCAACACAACCAGTAGCTCAATCAGCGTAAAACCACGACCCATTACCAATTCCCCTTATAGCCGGAAAACTGTATCTGCGCCCCGGTAGGCGTGATCACGGTGACCACTATGCGTTTGACATCGCCATTACTGAAGCCATGTTCAGCTCCGGCATAACGTACCTGTACAGCGACCTGATAGGCCCGGTATGACGCCGCCAGGTTTTCATCCAGTATATTGCTCAGCACCGTATCACCGCTGCCGATAAAGCCATCAAAATCATCGACATCATTAAAACTAAGCCGGCTTTCGCTGCCATCCGGGCCAAAATTAGCCACGGGCGTGCAGACATTGGCGCTGCTTTCATTACAACGCAGCAGACTGCCACTGCGGCTGGATTGTTCGTCAAACGAGCGTGCCAGTATTTCATTCATTAAGCTGTGACCAAGCTCTGCCGCCCGCACTTGATGCCAGGGATCGGCACTTTTAATGTATAAAGGCCCCAGCACCGAGGTGATCAGGCTCAGCGCCACCGCCAATACCACTATACCGGCTATCAGCTCTATCAGCGTGACGCCGCGCGCCACTGAACGCCGTACTGAGCGCGGTATTGAATGAGAGTTTAGCCGCATGAGTGAATAAACCCCTCACTTTCAATACAGACACTAAGGGTAGCGCTACCCAGTATTTGCAGGGTGCAACCTGAAGTGCAAATCGGGTTTAAACTGGCATCCACCGGCTGACCTAAGCTGTTAAAACGCAATTGGCTTAGCGGAAAACTGAGGCTTACCGATTCACTAGCGCCGATACACAGATGGCTGGCATTATTTAAACAACCGCTAGTCGTGCCCAGCTGTTTACTACTAAATTGTAACATGGGGATATCGCAAAGACCGGCATTGCTGCAGTGCATCGCCTGCATCTGGCTGCGATATAAAATGGCCAGTGCCTGATCGCGATAAGTATATTCACTGCTACCGGCCGCAGAAAAAAAACGGGGTACCAGGCTTACCGCCAGTACCCCGATTATCACCAGCACCACTATCAGCTCTATCAGCGTAAAGCCTTGTTGCTGTAGTGGTGATTTCATCAGTTAGTCTGCTATTAGCAGCCGCTATCTTCGATCGTAATTACTGGCTTACTACCTGCAGTACCAGATGCAGTATACAGCAAGTAACAGTTACCATCGTCTGTGGTAGCTGCTGCTGTTGCACCAATTCTTATCGAACCTGGTGTGGTTACTGCCCCCGCAGCGATAACTTCTGCAACCGCTACTCCAAAAACAAAATCAGATAATTCAGCAGCCGCACTCAAAGCTGCAGACGTCGCTTTTGGGTAACCAAAAGTAACAGGTATCCCCTCAACTTCGGTATCAGCCGCAGCGGTGCCCTGAACACCTGCAATTATAGATTTTCCATAAACCAGTGAACCGGCAGACTCAAGCGAACCTCGAACCCCAGATAACACTGAGCGATTTGCATCACTACCAAAATTCAAAAACTTAGGCGCGGCGGTGACAGCCAGAATGCCTAAAATCACAATAACAATAATTAATTCTATTAAAGTAAAACCTGCTTGACTGCGTTTCATTTATAGGGACCTCGGTTAATTTTTATTAGTAAACGTGTTTATGCGGCCAGTCGCAGGCACATAATTAAAGCCGTTACGGCCGGTAAAATCGGTTGGTGCCACAGTTAAACCTGCGGTTTGGTAGTATTGGCATTCGGTACCGGCTTCAGCTCTGACAAATAAACGCGCACGTTGAATATCTGCAACCACTGTTGAGGTGGTGGCTCTGGGTGGATTTTGTAATATTTGATCCAGTACATTAAAACATTGCTCATCTGTCATCACAGCGGTAGGGCCACCAATAGGATAACCGTTAGTACCTACCTGAACGGTGATGCCATCATAATCGACACTGCCTGCCGGACGACCAGATACTTCCCATTGCGCGCGGGTTAAGCCGACACCAGAGGCGAAGCCGCCCGCTACCGCTTCAATAGAGACGTTTTCTGCTTCTTCCGTCACGGTAATAAAGCGTGGTAAGGCTACTGCTGCCAGCAAGCCTAAAATAATGACCACTATCACTAGTTCAATTAAGGTAAAGCCTTGTTGTTGTTTCATTATTCTGCTCCCAGACAGGTTAATAAACTTAGTATATCGTTTTTTTTAATTATTGCAGCATTTGCGCACATTGCTAGCCTCCTTTATAGGCGTCCAGCATATCCCACATCGGCGTAAAGATCCCCAATGCCAGTAATAACACCATAGCGGCGACCACGGCAATTAGCAATGGTTCGATCTTGGCGGTCAGGCTTTTTAGATCATAGGCCACTTCACGCTCATAAAAACCAGCCACTTCCGTCAACATTTCATCCATCTGGCCGGTTTCTTCGCCAACCGCGATCATTTGCAGTACCAGGCTAGTAAACATCTCACTTTGCTGAGATACTCTGAGCACACTTTCACCACTTTCAATATTGCGCCGCATATCGCGGATCTTGATACCTAAAAAGTCGTTATCTACCGCATCCGCCACCAGCGATAAAGCTGAGGTAATAGGCACACCGGCTTTAAGCATCATGGCAAAGCTACGGGCAAAACGCCCCAACGTCGCCCGATAAACAATGCCACCCACTATTGGCACTTTTAGCTTCCAGCGACCCCATACGATGCTGCCAGCCGGGGTATTGGCGTAGTACTTTATTGCCAGTACTGAGCCGATGATAAAAATAATTAACAGATGCCAGTAGGCGACAAAAAACGATGAACTGGCTAACAGCAATTGGGTTGACCAGGGTAGCTCGGCATTAAAGCGGCTGAACATAGCGGCAAATTGAGGAATAACGAAGATGTTCATAATAAACAGTGCCACCACTAAGGCAAACAGTACCAGCATCGGATAGCGGGTCGCCTGTTTAATTTGCTTGCGGGTTTCCATCTCCTGCTCAAAGTAGTAAGTCAGCTGTAAAAACGCTTCATCCAGGCGTCCGGTATTTTCGCCAACATGCACCATACTTACCGTAAGCCGGTTGAATACCGTGGGGTGCGACGCCAGGGCATTAGACAAATTACGACCGCTTTGCAACTGCTCGACTAAGTCGGTAAGCACATCCTGAAAGCGCACTGAGCGGGTACTTTCTGCAAGGCTATCAATAGCGCGGATAATCGGAATACCGGCTTTCATCAGTGAATACATCTGCCGGGAAAAAATGATCAGCTCCGCCAAACTCACTTTGGGTTGCCACAGCACCAGATTAGCGCCAGCTTCCGTTTTTTGCGCTACCGCCTCGATACTCAAGGGCAACACTTGCCGCTGACGCAGCAGATCTGCCGCAGCCGTCTGATTAGCCGCTTCTAACTGGCCTGACACTGCCTTACCATGTTGATCACGTGCTTTGTAGCTAAAACTGGGCATGGCTTAGTCCTCAGCTATCGGCGCAAGCGGGTTATTCGGATCAGTCTCAAGGTACTCTGACACCCTGATCACTTCTTCCAGAGTCGTAATACCTTGTTTGGCATAGCCCAACGCCATTTGCCCCAGGCTGGTAAAATCCGCACTGTGATATGCCAGGCTACTAAAGGCTTCAAAATCGCTACGGCGCAGGGCATCAGCCAGCGGTTTATTAATGACCAGCAACTCAAACACCCCTAAACGGCCTTTATAACCGGTATGGTGACAAGATTGGCAGCCCGGTGCGTGCCAGTATTGTGCCTGACTGTCGGTTTTATGATGGCGCAGCCAGTTTAACTCCAGCTCATCCGGCTGATAAGGCGCTTTACAATACTCACACAGGCGCCGCACCAAACGTTGCGCCACTATGGCTCGCAGCGCAGAAGCCACCAGATAAGGCGCCGCCCCCATATCAATTAAACGCAGGGTACTGGTTACCGCATCATTGGTGTGCAGTGTGGATAATACTAAGTGCCCGGTCAGCGCACCACGCAAACCCATCTCTGCGGTTTCCTGATCACGCATTTCACCCACCATGATAATGTCGGGATCCTGACGCAGGGTAGTACGCAGTACGTTGCTAAAGCTCAGGCCAATTTTATGATTAACCTGCACCTGATTAATTCGCGGCAAGCGGTATTCAACAGGATCTTCCACTGTGATCACCTTGCTACCTGCCTTATTTAACTCACTGAGCAAACCATAGAGGGTGGTGGTTTTACCCGACCCCGTCGGGCCAGTCACTAACACCATGCCATGCGGGCTTTGCACAATACGCCGCAATTTCGCCAGTAAATCATCTGGCATACCTGTATCTTCCAGCCGCAATAAACCGGCAGACTGGTCCAGCAAGCGCATCACCACAGATTCGCCATATTGCACCGGCATGGTCGACATCCGTACATCAATTTTGTGCTGCTTCACATTAATCTGAAAACGGCCATCCTGCGGCAAGCGTTTCTCGGAGATATCCAAATTTGCCATCAGCTTTAAGCGCAGCACCAGGGCCGCAGTAATACTGACTTCATTTAAAATACTTTCCTGTAATACGCCATCAACCCGCTGGCGAATACGCAGTACCTTTTCGTCTGGCTCTATATGGATATCAGACGCTTTTACCTGAACAGCATCTTCAAATATAGATTGTAGTAATTTGGCTATGGTATTGTCGGTGTCGGCCTGCTCGCCAAGCGACAGTTCTTCGCTTTGATCGGCACCATGCTCTTCACGTAACTGGCTGGCAAAGCTTTCAATATCCTTAGTACGCCGGTATAAAGCATCAAAGGCTTCCATTAACTGGCTTTCACGCACGACAGCAATGTTAATGCTGCGCGGCGCCAGCAAGGGCGCTATTTGATCCAATATAGAGAGATCGGCCGGATCGCTCATGCCCAGCAGCACCGAATCGCCCCGGTCTTCGAGCACCAACGCCCGGCAGCGGCGGGCATGCACTTCAGCCAGTAGTTGTGCAGCCTTGGGATCAATGCGCTTTTGGGCAATATCCAAAAAAGGCACTTGCAACTGCTGCGCTAAAAACTGTAGCAACTGGCCTTCACTGAGCACCGCCAGTTCAATTAGAGTAGCACCTAATTTGCGTCCAGTACTTTGCTGGCGGGCCAGGGCTTCATTTAACTGCTGCTCGCTGATAATATTTTCGGCGACCAGTAAATCACCCAATCGCATTTTTAACTTAGGTCTTTGCATCTAGGGATCCGTGGCTGCAAGCCGTTGTTGAATATAATCGACACTGGCCACCGACAAATTTTGCCGCTGCGCCAGTGCCTGTTGAAAATAATAACGAGCAGCCCGCTGTTGTTGCTGCTGCTCCAATACCACCGCCGCCCCCAAACTCCATCGCGCCTGAGTCGGCTGTAGTAGATGTAATTGCCGGTACCAAAAGTAGGCATCAGCCGGACGACCTAACTGCTGCAATACCGCTGCTTTCAGTCCATAATAATCGGGATGACTAGTCAATTCAAAACGCGCAGGTAAATGCGCCAAGGCCTGTAACCAGTCTTGCTGCTCTGCCGCTATAGTGGCCAGCATAAAATATACTTCTGGCTGCTCCAACCCCAGGTTTAGCGCCTGCAGTAACCATTGCCTGGCCGTTTGCCACTGTTGTTGCTGGCTATAAATACGCGCCAGTTGTAAATAAGCTGATAAGACCGAGGGTTGCTGTTGCTGCAGTTGTTGTAACAGCCGAATGGCCTCTGCCGACTGACCATTTTGTTGCGCTTGTCGTGCTTCAGCCAATAGCCGCTGTTGCTGTGCCGCCGCCGACTCGGTATGGCGGGCAATGCTGAGTTGGCCAGGGTTCGCCGAGCGCGGCGCAACGTCCTTGGGCGAAGTCGCTTGCTCAGGCTCGGTAGCTGGAACAGTCGCGACTGGCGGTACCGATGCCTGCTGCAGCGCTAAGACAGCTACAACCTGTTCAGGCTGAACCAGGCTTTCATTTTCCTGAGTGATCTCAGCCGGGTGGTGCAGTGGCTGCGGTTCAGATTGCACGATTGACAGCTCTGTCTGCTGCACTGGCTCGTCCTGCAGAGCTACTAGCTCAGGTTGTACTGTTTTTTTCAGTAAAAGTTGCCAACTTAGCAGCAAGACAGCAGCTACCAGCAACATTACCAGTAACCGCCAGGGCACGCGCCTTAACCAATACTGCTGAGAGACGGGCATATGAGTCGCTAACCGCGCAGGCTGTTCGGTAGCCGCACCGCGCTGCTCCAGGTCTTGCAGCATTTTATTTATCACACTCATCGGCTGTACCAGGCATAACCACTGGCGGCAAATAACAGCCCCAATAACAGGTACAGGCGCCAGTAAGCACGGATAACACCGGTTTGCTGTATCACATCATCGGTATCTTCTGCTGCATATCTTACATGCCGGGAACTAACCTCAGACACCCCTTCGCCATACGCCAGCATCAAACTTTTATGCGCCAGTATATTGACCAACCGGGGGATGCCCCGGCTAAAACGGCACAAGCCCTCTAAGGCACCGCTACTAAACAGCTGATGCTCTGCACCTGCTACCTGCAAGCGCTGTGACAGGTAATGCTCAGTTTGTTGAGCATTCATCACGGCTAACGTAAAAGAAAAAGTCACCCGCTGGCGTAATTGCCTGAGCTGTACTTGTGCCAATCGTTGATCCAGCTCGGGCTGACCAAACAGCACAACCTGTAATAATTTTCGCTGCTCGGTTTCTAAATTGGTTAGCAACCTTAAGGTTTCCAGAGTGTCATCTGTCATTACCTGAGCCTCATCAATGACCAGTATTACTTGCTTGCC
>NZ_DAINOE010000045.1:20242-27795 GCF_036735525.1 Arsukibacterium sp.
GGCCAGCAAAATCAACTGCCGTTGCAACAACTGCAGTAACTGAGCACTATCAATGTTGGCTGAAAACTTTAATCCTAACTCAGCTGCAAGCGCCCAGCGAAGCTCAGCAGGCGACAGGCTGGGATCAGGTATGTAAGCCAATTGCCAGTTATCAGGAGCCTGATTTAACAGTAACCGGCATAACAAGGTTTTACCGGTACCGACCTCGCCGGTGACCTTGATAAAACCTTCACCATTTTGTAAGGCGGTATTCAGCACTTGCAGTGCGGCCTGATGTTGCGGCAAAGGCACATAAAAACGGGTATCCGGCGTTAAACCAAAGGGGCTTTGTTTAAGCTGGAAATATCCGGCATACATGACTTACTGGCCTGGGTACCAATCAGATACCAGCTCGGCAGAATCACGGATCTGTTGTTGCCAGACACCGTCAGCGACGACTGTCGGCTTAAGCAGGATAACCAGCTCCTTTTTCTTTTCAACTGTGTGTTTACTGGTAAACAATTGCCCCAGCACCGGAATAGCACCTAACACCGGCGTGCGTGATTCCATCTGGGTACTGACTGTTTGCATCAGGCCACCTATCACCACAATTTCGCCATTTTGCGCTTTAATGATGGTATCAGACTCCCGGATATTGCTTTGCGCTAGTGGCAACACAATCTGCTCATTACTAAAACGAATGGTTTTAGTCTGCTCTGACGTCTCTGTAACTGAGGGATGAACATGCAATATCACGCCGCCGAATTGATCAATTTGCGGCGTGACATCCAGCGCTATACCAGAGAAAAACGGCTGTAAAGAAATGTTCTGCGAAGGGACTGCTGCACCTGTACCGGTAACCGTATTATTGCTGGTGACATCCGTTACAAAATATTCATCCTGACCTACTTTAATCACCGCTTTTTGATTATTCATGGCAGTGACACGCGGGCTGGACAGTACCTGGGCATTGCCCTGGGTTTCTAACAGATTAATCACTCCATTAAAGTCGGCATTACTAAAGGAAATAGCGGTAACACCACCAATATTAGCTGATATAGCATTTGACGGTATAGCACCAGAAGTCGTCAGATTAAAGCCGGTAGAACGAACACTGGCAATAGCATTTTGCCAGTTGATACCCTGTTGGTATTCGTCATTAAGGGTGACTTCAATAATTTTGGCTTCAAGGATCACCTGGCGCTGCAGTTGCCGCTCAGACTGGCCTAAAAAGGCGCGCACAGCACTAATCTCATCCGGCATACCGCGCACTGTAACTAAACCTGCCTGCGGGCTGACAACCACAGCGCGTTGCGGACCATCACCCAGTAAAGTTTGCAGCGCTTTCTCCAAATCCTTCCAAAAGTCGGTACGGCTTTCACTTTGAATAGTACTGCCATTAAACTGCTGCTGGCCCATACCCTGCTGACCTGAACCTTGCTGGCCCAGACCACCCTGGTTCATATTTTGATTCTGGCCTCTGTTATTACCATGCTTATTTTGCTGATTATTCGCATTTTGCGATACGCCACCCGAATTCACCGAAATAGACGAAAAACCATGGCGCTGTAGCATAAGATAATTAACGGCTATAGTTTCTGTGCGCAGTCCGGCGGGTAACACCTGATATACCCTACCTTGCCGGCGAATATCAAAACCATACAACTGCTGCACAATTTGCAAAGTTTCGGCCAGAGTAACTTGTTTTAACTGCAGACTGATCGTGCCATCAAGCTCCGGATGCAGTACCAGACTATAAGGCGTATCCGCCACCAACGAATTGAAAAAATCAGCCAGGGATACTTGCTGCGCTGTCACGTTAAATCTTGGCTCAGCCATTTCCGGAATCAGTTGCGCCGGGCTGGCTAATAAATCCTGAGTGATGGCTGCTGGCAATTCCTGCTGTGGCGGCGCTACTTGCTGTTCCGCAGCTTGCTGTAAGCTGGCTTTGGCGCGCTCCGGCCCGCTGGAGTGGTGTAAGCCCTGACAGCCTACTAAGACGGCTATCGCACTACAACTTAAAACGATTTTGGCTGCGCTAGTTATCATAATTTTTTATCGTTCTGCTATGTAAATAAAGAATGTGTTGGCCTTCAGCGCTTTGCAAGGTCACTTGCTTAGGCGCTATCCGCACAACCTGATAATGCTCAAATCGATCACCTTGTCGCAACAAGGTACCATTAATCATTGCACTGAGTCCCTGTTCGGTTTGCCGAATTAATTCCACCCTCAACTCAGCTACGGCAAAGGCCGGCGGCTTTGTATTGGCCATAGCAATAGCTGGCCGGGTAGGATCGGCCTGCAGCGTTATACTCATTAACAGCAACAGGCTACAGCTGAATAAAGTTTTCATATTCGCTTACCGTAATTAATTCTATGCTCACTTGCGCCCTGGGATGTTCCTGTACCTGATAATCCAGCTGTTGCCACTGAATCAGCCATGGCAAGGCTTCCAACTGTGTTAACAACTGCTGTATGTCGGCAAAGCGCCCTTCGACAATTAACGTGGTTTGGTGCTGATACAATAATGGACGATCCTCTGCCGATTGCCCAGCCAACCACACCGGCTTAGCAGCAGAGGTGGCAAGCGACTTTAACTCTAGCTGTCGGCTGCGCGCTAATAAGTCATGCAACAAGGCTAGCATCTGGCCTGAACCAATGAACTGCTCCCGACTCAGTTCAAGCTCTGCGGCTAATTGCGATAGTTGTTGCTGTAATGCAGCGCTTTGCTGGCGAAAAGGTTCATTTAAATCCCGTTGCAGTTCAAGTTGTAATTGCTGATTTTGTTGCTGCGCCAGTTGCAGTTGCTGACTCAATTCACGGTTTTGCTGTTGCACTGCCTGTCGCTGTTTAAAAGCTGGCTCCAGCCACAACATTACTCCCAGCCACAAGGTCAACAATAACAGACCAAAAAATACCAGTTTTTTCTCACGCGGCTGTAGTGCCTGATAGCGCTGCTGCAAGCTATTTTCAGCACTCATGGTTGCTCTCCCTGGGCCTGCAGGATAAAACGGGTCACTTGCTGATGCTCGCTTTGCTCTAATGCTAACTGATTAAATTTCTGACCTTTAAAGTAATCGAACTGGCGCAGCGACTGTAACCACCTTGGCACTGCAGCCGGCTCAGTGGTCATACCCTCCAAACTGGCTTGCTGTAAATTCAGCCTGAAGCGGGTTAACCAAAGCTGCGGCACATTTGCTTCATCAAAATGCTGTAATACTACACTGTAACGAACGGTCCGCTGCTGCTGTTGTTGCTGAGCTAAATAAGTTTGTAGCGCTTGCTGTTGTTGTAATTGCAGTTGCAAACTATCGCGTTCGGCTACTACCTGAGGTAAGGGGCTACGTTGTAATACCGCTTGCTGAAACAGCTGCAATTGTTGCTGCTGTTGTTGTAACTCTTGCTGCGCCAAACGCAACTGTTGTTGCTGCTGTTGCTGACTCTGCCACAAGACGGCAAACACGATGACCAGTAATGTAACGATAACAATCTCCAACTGCAACAGGCGCTTAAGTGACAAAGGCTCATGCTGCGGCGTTAATTGCGCAGAATAAAGATTAACCTGTTGTTTCATCATGCCCGTTGCTCCCTGCTAGTTGCCTGCGCAGCAATGGCTTGCCAGTATCGGGCCAGCTCAAGTTGCTCTGCACCAGCTAAGTTAGCATGCAGTTGCAGCGCCTGCACCCGGCTAAAGCCTGATTGTTGCAGTAGTTGCTGCAATTGCTGCACAGTCTGTTGCTGACATAACAACATGATATCGCGGACAGGTGCCAGTTTTAACTGTGCCTCAACATAATCCATTGAACGCTGCATCTCCAGAATCAAGCTATCAAACAGGCCTTGTTGCAACTGCTCTAAACTCAAGGTATGCAGCAGATTAAAACCACGTAAGCGGCGGCTAAACTGTAATTGGCCTTCACGCATCACTTGCAGCATCACATCTTCACCCGGTTGATGGCAAACCACCAGGCAACTATGGCCTGTATGTGCGGTAATAGGGTGAATTAACCACTCTTCTGGTTGGATAGAGGCAATGTGTAGTTGCGCTTGCTCTGCCAACGCCACCAGCTCGCTGAGCCAGCTTTTAGAACTGACCACCACACTGAGTTTAGTGACTTGCTGCAGTGCAGCGGGCAGCTCAATATAATCCAGCACCATATCGTCAACGGCAATATTAACTAAATCTTTCACTTGCCAGGGAAGCGCCTGAGCTAATTCCTCGTTGGCAACTTGCGGTTTATCCAATTGCACCAATTGGTAACGCTCCGGCGAGAGTACCAAATGTAATGTGCTACCTTTGGTACAGTCTGCAAACACCTTTGCCAGGCTCTGCTGCCACTGCCCGGCTTGCATTGGATACTCCTGCCCCTGCCAAGACGCTTGTTCCGTATCTTGATGCAACACAGATATTCGCTCACGTCCAATAAAAATACCTGAGCGTTGTTTTGCTGAGCCAGCTGCCAGCCATTGTTTTATTTTAGTTAACATCCAAATGCTACCAGACCTGTTATTCGCGTTATAATATGCATCCGTTTCGATGCTGGTCAAAATCTATGTCAACCGCTTCATACTTGGCCGCCGATGCGCTTAGCACAATACGTTGGCAGTTGCTGGCGTCACCCTCTGTACAGGCTGCCGGCATCAAGCTCTGGTTATGTCAGCTTCACACGGCACAACCCTTACTGGCAGGTAATAAGTGCTTAAAACTAAAATACCACATTCAGCAGATACAACAACTGCAATGTGCGGGCATCCTGACCTTCGGCGGCGCTTACTCAAACCATTTAGCCGCGGTTGCTGCAGTTTGTCAGCAACTTGGCTTAAAAAGCCATGCGCTGCTACGTGCTGATAGTTTAGACCCAAAAAACCCGACTGTAACTTATTGTTTATCTCAGGGAATGACCTTTAGCCTGTTAAGTCGTGAGCAATACCGAACTCGACAGCAAACTGATTTTCTACAGCAATTAAAGTTGCAATATGCTGATCTCTACTTAGTACCGGAAGGTGGCAGCTCTTCGCTGGGTGTGCAAGGTGTGGCAGAGCTGCCCTTAGCGCTGACGCCGGCTGGTCAGGCCGATCTCATTTGTTGTGCCAGTGCCAGTGGCGGCACCCTGGCAGGCATAGCACTTGGTCAGCCACACTGTCAGGTATTGGGTATCAGCGTGTTACGTGATAGCAGCCTTAGTAGTCGTGTTCAACAGTTGATAACAGATACCTTGGGTAAAGATAGCAGCACAATGCCCGGAAACTGGCACTTAACAGACACAGAACCGGCTCTGGCTTATGGCAAATTTAGTCAGCAGCAATTGCAATTCTGTTTGGAGTTTAAGCGTGAAAACGGTATCACTCTCGAGCCAGTGTATACCGGCAAAGCCATGCACAAGCTTTATCAGTTAATAAATTCAGGACACTTTGCCCGAGGCAGCAGGCTAGTATTCTTTCATACCGGGGGCTTGCAAGGTTTGGCCGGGCTTTATAGCAGGGGTAAAATCAGCCAGGCTGATTATGTGTTATTATCTGCGCCAGAGGCTGACTAAAGTAATAACCCTGACCACCTGCTACGCCAAGTTTTTGTAATACTTGCCATTCCGCTGTCAGTTCCACTCCGGTAGCAAACACCCTGATACCCTTTTCAGCATAATTTGCGATTAAGCCTCGCACAAATAGCTGTTGCTCCAGGTGCTGGTCTATATTCCTTACCACTGAAGGGTGCAGCTTAATGGCGTCTACCGCAATATCTTCAGTAAAGGCCACAGAGTCGATGGCCAGACCAACGTGATCAATTATTAACGCAAAACCCATCTTACTAATGGCAGGGAGTATGCTTTTTAATCGGGAATAATGCTTAACCAGCTGATGTTCGGTGATCTCTAAGGCTAATTGTGCCGGATCTATCTGACCGCTAAGCACCATCTGCGTTAACCATTGACGCCATTCGGTATCAAGTAGCGACTGACTACTAAGATTAATGCTGCAACGCAATTTACTGCGACTTTCTACCGCGATTAATTTAGCCGTATGTAACAACACATACTGATCAATTTGTAAATTCAAGCCACAGTTAAACGCCATCGGCAAAAACACAGCGGCAGGAATAATAGTGCCTTCACTGCTTTGTAACCTTACCAGCACTTCCTGCTGCAGCACTTCTTTATCATGCCAGGAAAATACCGGCTGAAAACTCAGACTAAACCGCTTTTGTTGCAGCGCTTTGCTGATCTCCGAGCGCCACCAAACCGAGCCTTTAACAGCTGGCTTATCCGCTGTCTGAAAGCCAAAAGCTGCATTAGGTCCCTGCAGTTGAGCACTTTTCAGCGCCATATCCGCTTCGGACAATAACTGATAACTACTTTGACCACGCTGATAGGCGACATAGCCGATATGTATCATATCAGCGCCTTCACAATCCCTGAAACAATCTGCCCTGCTAAGTAATAACGCTAGCTTATCAGCAAACTGTGTCATATCTTTTACTGTCATACCGGCAATTAATAGTGCAAGATCATTCTCAGACAAGCGGGCAATCACCGTGTCTGCATATTGCTCCAGTTGTACCCCGATAAGTTCAACACAAGCTTTTAAGCGGGCAACTTTTACCGGTGTGGTCACCGCACGCTCAGGATGACTTAGCTGAATAATAAATAATGCACCCGATACTTGCTCAGAATGATCACCCAGATAATGTTGTAACTTACTTTCAAAAAAAATTCGGTTTCCAATGGCTAATTCATGGTCGATCAAGCCTTGCACGCGCACCAGATGGCGTAATTCCTGATCTTGACGCACAAAATGCGCCAGACGTTCGTCCACTTTAGTTAAGATCACACTGGCTTGGGCACTGTCATCACTAGCATGTATTTGCAGACGTTGCTGCAATTGCTCTACTGCCTGATCAAGCTGAATCACTTCATCAAATAATGCCCGTCGTTTAAAACTCAGATAGCGTAATAAACCGAAGATAAAAAGTCCGGTAATCAGGTTAAGCAATACATAATGCCAGGCAGCCGCCACATTTAATAAATTGTTATCAACAAAGATAACACCTGAGGCACTGTGATATATCTGATAGCGTTTTTGTGGCAGAGGCTGCAAACTTACTTCAGGCAGCTGCTCAGGCACCGCACTCAGCCAGACGGCATTAGCCGCATCTGCAGCGGGTTGTTGCAGCATAATACTGTAAGTGGCTAATTGAGCGAGTTTAAAATATTGAGCAGAAGCCGCAAACAGTAGATTTATAAAGACAAATAAAGACAGGATCAGCAACAGTCTGGCAGATTTAGATTGCTGTTTAATTAAATGCAGTAAAGACAAGTGCAACTCCTTTTGGCAACACCTATAGTGTTAACTGATTTACGCAGCTTGTCGAGTTTTTAATCAAAATCCAATGCAAAAAGGCCCACCCGTGAGGGTAGGCCTTTTGCTTGAATGAGGTGCCTTCATGCCCCTCGCAGAGCTCGGGGCGTTCTGCCGGCGACAAGCCAAACTGTTGGCTTGTCGAAAGACCGGCATCACTGTACTACTCTACGAGTAGTCCACCGCCCGAATCGCAACCAATAAAAAAGCCCCTGCTCTTT
>NZ_DAINOE010000046.1:0-27137 GCF_036735525.1 Arsukibacterium sp.
GCGGCGACGCCGGTTTGGATCATCAGTTGTGCCAGACCAATGGCCGAGCCGACGATCAGCCACAGTTCCAGCGGAAAACGGTTCTTCAGCTCCTTCACCGTAAGCGTGCCTGTGGCAACATAGGCCAGCAACAACAAGGGTAAGCTTTTTATCAGCGGCACTAACTCGAATATGGATAAGGTAAGCGCTGCTATAAAGCCCAGCAGCACCCAATGGCTGCGGCGCGTGGACAAGGGCGTGGCAATAGCCAGGCCATTAACGTAAATAAACTCTTCAGCCAACTGGTGCTGGCCCGGAAACTGTTTTCCTACCGACAGAATTAACACATCGCCGGCATGCAGCACCAGATCACCCAGGCCACCCTGCAGTCGTTCATGGCCACGGCGAACGGCTATCACTACGGCATCATACTCGTGTCGAAACTTAAGTTGTTTCAGGCTTTTACCGACCAGGCGCGAGCTGTAGCTAATGACGGCTTCAAGCAACTCACCTTGTTGTTGATCTTGCTGCAACAGCTCTAACCCCGGAAACTGCTGCAAGCGTTGTACGGCGTTAATATCACCGACAAAACGCAGCTCATCCCCGGCGGCAATCAGGGTATCGGGAGTGACCGGGCATAAGCGGGCGCTACCCCGCTGAATTTCAGCTAAAAACAACGCCTGTAATTCACGCAATTTATTGTGCTCTACCGTTTTGCCAATTAACTGACTATCAGTACGCACATGGGCGCTAAGATAATAGGGCGTTACCTTACTGTCACTGTCGCGATAAGAGGGTAACCAACGGGCGCCCACCACCAATACACCTATACCGGCAATCAGCACCAGAGCGCCTAGCAGGGTAAAGTCAAAAAAGCCCAGCAGCGGCTCGCCGCTTTGTTCAACAAAGCCATTGACGATAAGATTGGTGGAGGTACCAATCAGGGTCAGCATGCCCCCTAAAATGGCACTGTATGACAGCGGCAACAGCAGTTTTGAGGCGGCAAAATGTTGATGATGGCGCAGTGATGACATCAGGGTAGACACCACCGCCGTATTATTGATAAAGGCCGACATCAGTGCGCTGGACAAGCTTAAGCGGGTAATAACACTGGTTAAACTGCTGCCCGCAAAGCCGCGGCTAAGCCAGCTAACCAAGTGCGATTTTTCAATGGCAATAGACACCATTAGCAACAATAGCAAGGTGATCAGTGATGGATTGGCAAAGTTTTGCAGCGCTTTTTCCAGTGGTAACCAGCCAATAAGGTAACTGACTAACAAGGCGCCGCCAAACCACAGCGCCGGTGAGCGCTTGCTTAAGATCAGCCCGCTCACCAGCAGCAACAGCAGCAGTACTACGCCATACTGCTGATAGCTCATTAATGGCCAGCCTTAAACAGCTCGCGTACATCGCGGCTGCCCCAGTGCGGGAAATGTTTGCGGATCAGCGCATTTAATTCCAGCTCAAAGGCACTGATATCGGTGCGCCCGGCCTGCTCCTCTGCCAGCACGGTTTGAATTAAACCTGCGGCCACAGTGGCGTTGCTTAAGCGATCAACCAGAATAAAATTACCGGTGCCAGGCTGGTTGGTAAAGGTATCCAGTGGCAGGGTTTCAGTAAGCTCCAGCTCGACCAGGGCAATGTCATTCATGCTAACCTGCTCAGCGGTTTCTTCGCTTAGCGTATTTACATTGACCTTGTGGTTCAGCTGGTTAATGCTCACTGTGCTTTTACGGGTGGCCAGTTTAATATCATACAAGCGGCCGGTTTGCAGCGGTTGCTCATTAAACCACACCAGATAGGCCAGCGCGCGGTTACTCAAGCTGACGCTTTCATCTGAGGGCACCAGCCAGTCACCGCGACTGATATCAATTTCATGCTGCAAAGTCAGCGTCACGGCCTGGCCGGCGCTGGCGGCACTCTGTTCACCGGCGAAGGTAACAATTTGCTTAATGGTACTTTTCTTCCCGGATGGATAGGCGGTAACCGTCTGACCGACGGCAAAGCGGCCACTTTGCACTGTGCCGGCAAAGCCACGAAAGTTTAAATCAGGCCGATTGACATATTGCACCGGAAAACGGCTGCCGGCTCCGCCGCGCTGGGGTATTGGCAGGGTTTCCAGTAAGGGTAGTAAGGCAGTGCCCTGATACCAAGGCATAGTCTTGGCCAGGGTTAAAATGTTTTCACCCTTTAACGCACTGATCGGCACTATATCAACAGTGGGCACTTTTAATTGCGCCATTAACTGCTGCACATCTTGTTTAATGTCGTTAAAACGCTGCTCGCTGTAGTCAACAATGTCCATTTTATTGACGGCAACAATTAAATGCTTAATGCCTAGCAAGGAGCAAATAAAACTGTGACGACGGGTTTGCGTTTGCACACCGTAACGCGCGTCGATAAGTAAAATGGCGACATCTGAGGTTGAAGCACCGGTGGCCATATTACGAGTGTATTGCTCATGGCCGGGGGTGTCGGCCAAAATAAACTTACGCTCGGTGGTAGAAAAATAACGGTAAGCCACATCTATGGTAATACCTTGCTCGCGCTCGGCTTGTAAGCCGTCAACCAGCATCGCCAGCTCCAGCTCACCGTCGCTGTTGCGACCTTTATGATCACGCTTTAGCGCATCCAGCTGATCATCGTACAGCTGTTGGCTGTCATGTAATAAACGGCCAATTAAGGTGCTTTTACCATCATCGACACTGCCACAGGTTAATACCCTGAGCAGGCCTTTATCCTGGTGCTGCTGTAAATAGCCGCGAATACCCAGCTGGTTCAGTTGCTCGTTTAACGAGGTCACAGGGTGTAAAGGAATTACTGACATCAGAAGTAGCCCTCGCGTTTTTTCAGTTCCATACCGGACTGATCCTGATCAATCACTCTGCCTTGCCGCTCTGAGGTGCGGGCCCGCAGCATTTCTTCTACTATGCTTTCCAGCGTATCAGCTGTTGACTCAATGGCGCCGGTCAGCGGGTAACAGCCAAGGGTACGAAACCGTACCGACTTAAGCTGTGGTATTTCGCCGGGCTCTAACGGCATACGTTGGTCATCCACCATAATTAAGCTGCCGTTGCGCTCCACCACAGGGCGGGGCTTGGCCAGATAAAGTGGCACTATGTCGATATTTTCCTGCAGGATATAAAGCCAGATATCCAGCTCGGTCCAGTTTGACAGCGGAAATACCCGGATGCTTTCACCTTCATTGATGGCGCCGTTGTACAGGTTCCATAATTCTGGCCGTTGGTTTTTCGGATCCCAGCGATGGTGTTTATCGCGAAATGAGTACACCCGCTCTTTGGCACGGGATTTTTCTTCATCACGCCTGGCACCGCCAAAGGCGGCATCAAAACCGTATTGGTTCAGCGCCTGCTTTAAGCCCTGGGTTTTCATAATATCGGTGTGTTTAGCGCTGCCATGCACAAAGGGATTAATGTTCATCGCCAGGCCTTCCGGGTTTTTATGCACCAGCAAGTCAAACTGGTAGTCTTTGGCTAAGCGGTCCCGAAACTCAATCATTTCGCGGAATTTCCAGTTTGTATCGACATGCAGCAGCGGAAAAGGGATCTTACCGGGCGCAAAAGCTTTGCGCGCCAGATGCAGCAGTACCGAAGAATCTTTCCCTATTGAATACAGCATTACCGGTTTTTTGAATTCGGCGGCCACTTCCCGGAAAATATGAATACTTTCGGCTTCAAGCTGCTGTAAATGTGATAAGGCGCTGTCTCGTTCTGACATGGGTTATCCTCAGGCAATATGGGTTAGGGGTTGGGCAAATACCGCCGCTTGCGCGCGTTGGCCAAACCAATGTAAATCCTGTTGTAGTGACACCACCTCACCTATCACCAGTAACGCCGGTGAGCTGACATCATGCTGGGTCACTAAATCAGCCAGCTGCGACAGGGTGCCAGTAATGATGCGCTGTTCGCGCCGGGTGCCGTTTTCAATGATCGCCACCGGCACGGCGCTACTGCGTCCGGCACTGATCAGCTGCTGCTGAATATGGGCGGCCTTCATCAGTCCCATGTAAATGACTAACGTCTGGTTGGTTCTGCTCATGCTGTGCCAGTCAGGCTCGCTGCCATCCGGCCGGCAGTGGCCCGTAACAAACTGCACACTTTGCGCATAATCGCGGTGAGTGAGTGGAATGCCGGCATAGGCAGCACAGCCTGCGGCGGCAGTAACACCCGGTACCACCTGAAAAGCGATGTTATGCGGCAATAGCGCCTGAATTTCTTCACCGCCACGGCCAAAAATAAAAGGGTCGCCGCCTTTTAAACGGCAGACTTTTTTACCGCTCAGCGCTAAATCAATCAGTAATTGATTGGTATCCTGTTGCGCTACCGAATGGGCGCCGGCTTTTTTACCGACACAAAGGCGCTCAGCATCGCGGCGCACCAGCTCCATAATCTCTGGCGATACCAGATAGTCGTACACCACTACATCGGCCTGTTGCATTAGCTGTAAGGCTTTTAGCGTTAACAGCTCCGGATCGCCCGGGCCGGTGCCCACTATATAGACTTCACCGGCCAGAGATTGTGGCTCGGCTAATAAGGCTGTTAATTTTTGCTCGGCCTGCGGCAGCCGGTTCGCCTGCACATCACGCACTACATCAGAGTTAAATACGGTCTCCCAGAATTGCCGGCGCGCGGCAAAGCCAGTGATTTTAGCTTTGACGTTGTCCCGAAAGCGGCCAACCAATTCAGCCAGCGGGCCCAGATGCTGGGGTAGCAAGGCTTCCAGTTTTTCGCGTAACCGTCTGGCCAGCACAGGTGCAGTACCAAAGCTGGAAATGGCGATAACAATAGGGCTGCGATCAATAATCGATGGAAAAATAAAACCGCACTTGGGTTGGTCGTCCACGGTATTCACCAGCATGTTGCGGGCGCTGGCTGCATCGTATACCTGGGCATTAACCAGATCATTGTCGGTGGCGGCAATCACCAGCAACTTGCCATCGAGTAGTGCAGGTTGAAAGTAGCCCTGGATGAGCTCGGCTTTACCTTGCTGCTGCCATTGTAAAAACTCTGTGGCAAAGTCTGGCGCGACAACGGTCAGTCTAGCGCCGGCACTGAGTAAGGTCCCCGCTTTGCGCAGCGCGACCGAACCGCCGCCAACTATCAGCACCGCTTTATCGGTTAACTTTACAAATAAGGGTAAATATTGCACTGCCGCTCCTGAGTCCGATCAAAAAGTGTCGGTATAGCGCTGCAGCATAGCCGTCTGTATGGCTTAAATGAAATAGTTAATCACACTCACATATAACTAAAAGGAATTAACATGGCAAGTTATATAGCTTAGAGCTTAAGCAGAAAAAGAAAACCGCAACCACAGTGAAGTGATTGCGGTAATAACAGCAGTGTTTATTACTTACGACGATAGCGCACTAATCCGGCCATACCGGCAAGCATCAGCATAATACTGGCGGGTACTGGAATAGGATTAGGATCTGTCGGAATATCAATAGTACGTAAAGAGCCACCCATAACATAGGCATAAGTCCAGGTTGTTGATTGGCCTGCCATTAAATCACCTAAATTAAAACCAATACCTATACCGTGATCTGCCGTAGTATTGTTACCAGCATTTCCGCCGGCTAAATACACATCTGGATCAGTAACGTTGCAGCAGCTGGTTACTATGCCGGTGTTGTGGGTAATAGGACCACTGTAAAATAACCCCAGTGGCAAGCCTGATACTGCACCAACAGAGCCAACAAAGTCTTCCATTGGAACAGTAGGTGCAATACCGCGCTGGTTATTGGTATCAAAGGTACCATGAGTACCAACATCCGGATCAGGGTCAACAGCGCGTGAAATACGCACATTGGTCAGATCGATTAAGGCGGTGATAGTGGTGCGGATATTCACGCGCTGCTCACCGTTGTTAAAGAAAAACAGATGTTCAATGCTGTACAGGCTGTTACCACCATTCCACACCGCTGCATGCGTAGCCGCGGCAGACGATGAGGTGACGCCAGAAATTTGCATGCCGCCACTGTTACTATTCATTAAACTGGAGCTGGTGCCGACACGAACACCAAAACCCTCGAAAGGTGTGCCCGGAGAGATATAGTCAGTATTGGGATTAAAAGTACCGCTTTGTGTTGGATCATAACGCAATGAGCTTAGTACACCAAGGTCAGTAATCACCGCTCGTACATAGTCGCTCTCAAGGGTAATGATGGCCGCTGACGCATTGAGGCTGAATAAGCCACAACTTAACGCCAGTAAGCCGCTGGTTAGCATCTTGCTGTTCATTATTGTGTTCTCCTGATATAAGTTATCATGCTGAAATTTTGTAAAAAATCGCAGGTTTTAAAAATTAAGCACAATACGTGCCATTTAAATAATCCATTAAAAACATATGCTTATATTGGCATCTGTTAATGAGTGTAAATATATCCGACAACATTTACCTAAAAAGGTATTTTTGTTTTAAAATTAGAAAAATATCAGTAAAAAAAGCGGCAACCAAGGTTGCCGCAAAGAGGGATGAGAGAGGTATCCCGGGAAGCTAAAAAGTATTGCTTAGTGACGGATTAAATAATCAAAGGCACCCAGTGAGGCATGGGCTCCTGAACCCATGGCAATAATAATTTGCTTGTAGGGCACAGTGGTGGCATCCCCGGCGGCAAACACGCCCGGTACAGAGGTTTGGCCGCGCTCATCGACAATAATTTCACCGCGCGGTGATAATTCCAGTGCGCCGCGTAACCATTCGGTATTGGGTACCAGACCAATTTGCACAAAAATACCCGCCAGTTCGACATGATGTGATTCACCGGTTTTACGGTCGGTATAATTAATGCCATTGACTCTGTTGCCATCGCCGGTCACTTCGGTACTTTGTGCTTCAGTAATAATGGTAATGTTACCCATTGAATTGGCTTTTTTCACCAGTACCGCATCAGCACGCAGCGTGGCAGCAAATTCCAAAACTGTCACATGTTCGACAATACCTGCTAAATCGATGGCCGCTTCAATACCTGAGTTACCACCGCCAATAACCGCGACTTTTTTGCCCTTAAATAAGGGGCCATCACAGTGCGGGCAGTAAGCCACGCCTTTACCACGGTATTGCTGCTCGCCCGGTACGTTCATTTCGCGCCAGCGTGCGCCCGGGGCCAGGATCAGGGTTTTGCTTTTTAATACGGCGCCGTTTGCCAGTTCAAGTTCAACCTTATCGCCCTTGCTCAGCTTTACTGCACGTTGGTTGTTCATAATATCCACGTCGTATTCACGTACATGGGCTTCAAGCGCATTGACCAATTTTGGACCTTCGGTGTATTTTACCGAGATAAAGTTTTCAATACCCACGGTATCGGCGACCTGGCCACCAAAACGCTCAGCTAAAATGCCGGTATTTAGGCCCTTACGAGCCGCATAGACAGCGGCAGAACCACCCGCCGGGCCACCACCCACTACCAGTACGTCAAAATCGGCTTTGTTTTTCAGTGCCTCGGCCTGGCGTTTTTCGGCATTAACATCAATTTTCTGGATGATTTTTTCCAGCGTTATAGCGCCCTGTGAAAACAAATCGCCATTTAAAAATACGGAAGGTACTGCCATCACATTGCGATCGGTTACTTCTTGCTGGAACATAGCGCCATCAATCATCACGTTAGTAATGTTGGGGTTAATGGCAGACATAATATTCAGCGCCTGCACCACTTCAGGACAGGTTTGGCAGCTCAGCGAAATATAGGTTTCAAAGGCAAACTTGCCGGGTAACTGACGAATTTGTTCAATAATATCGGCTTCCACCTTTATCGGATGGCCGCCAGAGTGCAACAGCGCCAGCACTAAAGAGGTAAATTCATGGCCCAGGGGCACGCCAGCAAAAGTAATATGCGTATCTTTAGCTACCGAGCGTACCAGCATAGCCGGTTTGCGTGCCATAGCGGTATCGTCACGACGTAACGAGACTAACGTTGATAAACCGGCAATGTCATTGGCCAGTTGTGACACTTCGTTGGATTTGGCGCTATCGTCTAAAGATACCACCAGCTCTACCTCGGTTTTCAGGTTCTGCAGATAGGTTTGTAATTGTTGCTTAAGGTTAGTATCTAACATAAAAACTCCCGGAAATTGGTCTGGGTAAATATAAGACGATTAAAAAATCAGCGTCAAAAAGCCTCAGCCTGTAATACAGACTGTCAATATTCAGCGTTGGGATAAACCGGGCAGGCAATACCTACCCGGGTACCAAACCGTGTTTGGCAGAGGGAAGCTGAACTACAGCTTCTTTTAGAGGGCTGTAGTCAGGTTCCGCTGCAGTAAACTGCAGGATGTGGCACTGCTTAGATTTTACCAACCAGGTCCAGTGAAGGCGCTAATGTCGCTTCACCTGGGGTCCATTTGGCCGGGCACACTTCGCCGTCATGGTTTGCTACATATTGTGCAGCCTGTACTTTACGGAACAGTTCTGCAGCAGAGCGGCCGATACCCAGATCATGAATTTCAGCAACTTTGATTTCGCCTTGTGGGTTAATCACAAAAGTACCACGCAGTGCTAAACCTTCTTCTTCAATCATCACACCAAAGTTACGGGTAATGGCGCCAGTCGGGTCGCCGATCATTGGGTAAGTGATTTTTTTGATGGTTTCAGATGCATCATGCCACGCTTTGTGGGTGAAGTGAGTGTCAGTAGATACTGAGTACACTTCTACACCGATTTCCTGGAACTTAGCATAAAAGTCAGCCAGATCGCCTAATTCAGTAGGGCAAACGAAGGTGAAGTCAGCTGGGTAGAATACCACTACTGACCACTTGCCGGCTAAATCCTGATCAGTTACCGGAACAAATTTGCCTTGGTGAAATGCAGTGGCTTTAAATGGCTTAATTTTAGTATTGATAATAGAAGACATAGTCTTGCTCCTTTAGGTTAATAAAACGGTTTCCGTTTCAACTGAGGCCATAGTACAGATAAAATGGCCTCATTCAAAACGAATAAAAACTATTAAGCTAATCGCATTTATTGATTAGAACTGCCAGGCATATGCTGAGCACAGATTTGAGATGAGGTCAGTAGCCGCCTTTCTCAAGCGTTACCTGTAAAAAGCAATGGTTTTAATAGCAGGCTAGCAGGCTAGCAGGGTTAGGTGACAGCATTCTTACATCAACTCAGCGTTAGTCAGAGCTGACACTGTAACGTTGTATAATCTGCTGCAGCTGTTCGCTGTGCATTTGAGCGTTGATGGATGCCTGCAGCTGCTTTACTAAATCAGCAGAAATGGCAGGGTTCAAGGCTAGATAATTTGCTCCTAAATCTGATAAAGCTAATACCGGGACGACAAGATCTGCTGAGGAGCCATATTTCGCCAGCCAAACAGGGATAACCTGGTCAGAGCCAATGATTAAGTCTACTTTTTGTTGTAAAAGAAGGGGTACGGATTCCGCTTTAGAGGAAAAATCTAACAAGTTTTTACCGTGTACAAAACCTTGTTCTAAAAAGTACAACTCATAAATATCTCCGCGTGCTACGGCAACGCTAAAGTTTTTTACCTGTTCTAAATTTTCTGGTGCGATTTCTGGTCGGCTTTTTAAGCGATATAAAAACGTTTTTGCTGATGCCAGAGGCCCTACCCACTGAAATAACCCTTCTCTCATAGGGTGGCGTGATGTGGAGTAAATAGCGCCTTGCGGATCTTTTAGCGCATATTCATAGGCACGCAGCCAGGGCAGCACCTGAAAATGGCAATCGAGGTTCAGCTCGGCGCAGGCTTGTTTTACTAATTCGGTATTAATGCCAACAATTTGATTTTCTTTTAAAAAATTGTAGGGCGGGAAATGTTCGGTATAAATGTTCAGGCGTTGTTGCGCCACGGCCGGCAACACCCAGCCTAGTAGCAACAGCAAAGTTAACACTCTGTGTAACAACAACCACCTCTATCATCTATCCCATAACCTCCGCCTAACTATGGCATAGTTTTATGAAAACGGGCATGGTCACTAAAAATAATTGTGGTGACATACAGCGAAATGCTGAGTTTTTAAATACCATCACCATCAACATGCAGGCCGCATTCGCGGCCAAAGCCGTTAAAGCGGGTGTCTTGTTCTGACATACCGGGTTCAAATTTGCTGGTGGAATGGGTATCGCCCACCGACAAATAACCCTGCTCCCACAGCGGGTGATAAGGTAGCTGGTGCTCTTTCAGATAATAAAACACCTCTTTGTTAGTCCAGTCGATAATCGGCTGAATTTTCACCACGCCACGACTGATCTCAACAATGTCTTTAGCGGCGCGGGTACTGCTCTGGCTGCGGCGCAGGCCGGTAAACCAGCTGCCGACATTCAGTTCGCGCAGGGCACGCTGCATGGGCTCTACCTTATTCAGCTGGTTGTATTGTTTAATTCCCTCAGCGCTGTGCCACAACTGGCCATAGCGGGCTTCCTGCCATTGCGGGCTTAGTAGCGCCCGGTACACCTGCAAATTCAAATCCAGTTGTTTGGTTAATTGATCAATAAACTGATAGGTTTCAGGGAACAAATAGCCTGTATCCGTTAACACCACCGGGATCTGTGGCCGCTGCCGGCTAACCAGGTGCAGCATCACGGCAGCCTGAATACCAAAGCTGGAACTCAGCATGGGGTTAAGCGGCAAATGCTTCAGCGCCCATTGAACCCGCTGTTCGGCATCAAGCGGAGCCAGTGTGGCATTGATGTCTCTGAGCCAGGCCTGCTGCACTGCTGCAGGCTGGCTGAGTATTTGCCGATAATCGTTTATAACATCAATCATCTGTTACCTGCTGTGATCTGTTAGCCAAATGCTTATGCATGAAAGTCGGTTTTAGACTCTTTTACTTCCGCCACTATGTTGGCGCGGATCACAAAGTCACCAAAACACTCACCGCTGAGGCGGTCGCTGGCCCACAGACCAATCAGCTTATCAAGCTCGGTGAGGATTTGTGCTTCGCCAACGTTGTCCAGATACAGCTTAGGAATGCGGGTACCCACCCGGTTACCACCCAGATAGACATTGTATTTACCCAGGGCCCGCCCTACTAAGCCGACTTCCGCCAGCATGGCCCGGCCACAGCCGTTGGGGCAGCCGGTCACCCGCAGTACGATATGATCGTCCGTTACGCCGTTTTTGCTCAGTAAGCCTTCAACCTTGGTCACCAGCTCGGGTAAATAACGCTCCGCTTCGGCCATAGCCAGCGGACAGGTCGGGAATGCCACACACGCCATGGAGTTTTTACGTTGCTCGCTGTGGCTGTCGTCTATCAACCCATGTTGGCGCGCCAGCTGTTCTATTTGCGCTTTTTGCGCGCTCGGGACACCGGCAATAATCAGGTTTTGATTGGCGGTCATGCGCAAATCGCCCTGATGCACTTTGGCAATTTCGGCTAAGCCAGTTTTAAGTGGCTTGCCCGGGAAATCTAAGATGCGGCCGTTTTCAATAAAGAGTGTTAAATGGTGTTTGCCGTCGATACCTTCTACCCAGCCAAAGCGATCGCCGCGGCTGGTAAACTCGTAAGGCCGCACGGGCTCAAACGCCACGCCAACCCGTTTTTCCACTTCACTGCGAAAGCTATCCACGCCAATGCGATCGATAGTGTATTTGGTTTTGGCGGTTTTACGGTTAACTCTGTCCCCATAGTCCCGTTGCACAGTCACCACATGTTCGGCGACCTTAAGTACATGCTCCAGGCTGATAAAACCCAGCTCTTCGGCGCGCCGTGGATAGGTAGCATTATCGCCAAAGGTCATGGCCAGGCCGCCGCCGACCAACACGTTAAAGCCGATCAACTTGCCGTCCCGGGCGATGGCAACAAAATTTAAATCATTAGCGTGTACGTCAACATCATTGTGCGGCGGTATCACCACTGTGGTTTTAAACTTACGCGGCAGGTAGGTTTCACCCAGTACCGGTTCGGTTTCAGTGGTTTCCACCTTTTGCTCATCCAGCCACAGCTCGGCATAGGCGCGGGTTTTGGGTAGTAAGTGTTCGCTGATTTTTATCGCCCACTGATAAGCCTGCTGATGCAGCTCGCTTTCTACCGGATTAGAAGTACAAAGCACATTACGGTTAACATCACCGGCGGTAGCAATAGAATCAATACCAATCTGCTGTAAAAACTGGTGCATCGGCTTGATATTTGGCTTTAACACGCCATGAAACTGAAAGGTCTGGCGGGGGGGCAGCCGAATGCTGCCGTACATGGTTTGCTCAGCGGCAAATTTATCAATAGCCAGCCATTGCACAGGGCTGATGATGCCGCCCGGCATACGTGCCCGTAGCATCACATTGTGCAGCGGCTCCAATTTTTGCGCAGCGCGCTCGGCGCGGATATCCCGGTCATCTTGCTGATACATGCCATGAAAGCGGATCAGCATAAAGTTATCGCCGCTAAAGCCACCGGTGATCTCATCTTTTAAATCGCTGCTGATAGTGCCACGTAAATGCTCACTGTCCGCTTTTAAGCGTTCATTGTCAGACAGCTTGCCACTGACTACAAACTCTGGGTTTATCGGGTACTGACTCATTAATACACATCCTTCTGATAGCGTTTGGCTACCCGTAACTGATCGAGATACTGCTGGGCTGCGGCCGGGTCTTTTGAGCCTTGCTGCTGAATAATAGTCAGTAAGGCCTGATGGACGTCTTTGGCCATCTTAGCGCCATCGCCACATATATAGAGGTGTGCTCCCTGCTCCAGCCACTGCCATACTGTTGCCGCCTGCTGCAGTAATTTATGCTGCACGTAGACTTTGCTGGCCGTATCGCGGCTAAAGGCGACATCCAGTTTAGTCAGCAAGCCTTGCTTCAGGTATTGTTGCAGCTCTACCTGATATAAAAAGTCCTGGGTAAAATGCGGGTTACCAAAAAATAACCAGTTTTTACCGCTGGCGCCACGGGCATCACGTTCCTGCAAAAAAGCCCTGAACGGGGCTATGCCGGTGCCGGGGCCAATCATAATCACTGGGGTGTCATCATTGGCCGGTAAACGGAAATGGTTATTTTGTTCAACATAGACTTGCACGGTCTGACCTTCGGCCAGGCGTTGGGTTAAAAAGCCGGAGGCGCCGCCTAAATGTGGCAGGCCATGGGCTTCATAGCGCACCACGCCCACGGTCAGATGCACTTCTTCACCCACCTCGGCTTGCGAAGAAGCAATAGAATACAAACGGGGTTGTTGTTTGCGCAGCGCATCGACCAATTGCTGGGCACTGAGCAAGCCGGGGTATTGCCGCACTATATCTATAATTTGCCGCTGTGCCAGATAGTCACGCAACGCGGTTTTATCCTGGCTCAGTGCCTGCAGCTCAGTGTGGCCTATGGCTTTGGCATATTTATCAACAAAGGCCGGGTACGACTGCGTAAGCTCTAACTGCTCAGTTAACGCCTGACGAATGCTCCGTTGCTGCTCACCCAGTGTCACCGGGGTATCGCCACTGATGGCTGTTAGCAGCAATAATTCGCGCACTAAGGCCGGATCATTATGAAAATATACCCCTAAGGCATCGCCAGGTTGATACTGCAAGCCCGAGCCCGCCAGCGAAAGTTCAATATGGCGCACATCTTTGCTGGAATCACGGCCGGTAATTTTTTGATTCGCGAACAATTCTGCGTGAAATGGCTGCTGCTTGGAGTAGCTGCTGGCCGCGGCGGCCGTTGCCGGCGAAGTTGCACTGTTGCCTGGCCAGGCAATTACCTGGGCAGAGCTGGCACTGGCGCTCAGCTCTGGCTCCAGCGCAGTTATCAGACGGTTTTGCCAGGCGCTGGCCTCTGCGCTGTAATCAACATCCAGCTCAGCCCGCGGCTGAATAGCCGTGGCGCCGAGCTCTGCTAAGCGCAGATCAAAATCCTGTGCGGTTTTGCAGAAAAACTCATAGCTGCTATCACCTAAGCCCAACACGGCATACTTTAAACCGGTCAGTGTCGGCGCTTTTTTACTGAACAAAAACTGATGAAAACTTACCGCGTTTTCTGGTGGCTCGCCTTCACCATAGGTAGAGGTAACAATAATCAGGTAGCGTTCTTGCTTTAACTGGCTGCTTTTGTATTCGGCCAGGTCCTGCACTTTTACACTGAAACCTTTGGCGTTAGCGGCATCGCCGATAGCCTTGGCCAGGTGTTGGGCATTACCGGTTTGCGAGCCATACAACACGGTTAAGGTGGCACCCGGCACTGCAGCGGTTTGAACCTGGCTTTGCCCCTGACCCATTAATTGCGCGCTGGCGGCCAGATAGCCACTTACCCAGGCTTGCTGAATAGGATTGAGCTGACTAACCAAGCCCTGTAGCTGACTGACTTGCTGCTCTGACAGTGGGCTGGCCTGAGCGACTAAAGAAGACAAAAGCATAACAACACCTGTAATGATGGAATCTGGCCATTTTAGCCGTCTAAACGTATGGCGCACAAAGAATGGATCGGTCTGCGTTATTCCAATAAGTAATTAAAAACACCATTGATACCAAATAAAACATTATTAATGAGGAGTGTGTAATTGACTAAAAAGTCGTGTTTTTTGCCAATATTCTGCAGCGCATAAAGGGCTTCATAAAAATAACCATTAAAAATCAATAGCTAAAAGTTGGCATCCACTTTGCTCTACTAAAAACGTTATTTACAACACTTATTACAGCAAGGACTATAACGATGAAAACACTCCTTATGATTGGCAGCCTGTTAATGGCTGGTCAGGTTAATGCGCACCAGCAATGTCAGTTGCAACTGAACAACGATTTACTGATCGAACAGCAGCAGGTGCAATTGCTGAGCAACAATCAGCCATTATGGCGCATCAATAACGATGGCCAGTTATGGCTGGATAACCAGCCGGTGAGCACTGATGCCGACACCCGTAAGCTATTGCAACAGTATCAACAGGGTGTACGCCAGCAAGCAGAAGAGACAGTGTATGTTGTGACTGAGGCCATGGCTCTGGCGGCTACCGCTGTCGAGCAGGTGCTGACTGAGCTAACCGGTAAACCCCTGAGCAAAAATAAGCCGATGCAGCAGGTGTTGCAAAACATTCAAAACAGTACGGATACCATCATAGTCCGCCGTGGTGAGCAGCTGGAAATCAGGGGCAGTCAGCTGCAGCAACTGGATAAGGCGTTTGGCCCGGAATTCGCAGCCGCCATCGAGCAGCTGGTGCAAGAATCTATGGGCAGTATTTTATGGCAACTGGGTAAAGCCATGATGGGCGGTAGCGGTGATTTTGAGCAACGCATGGATGCCTTTGGTCAGCGCATGGAGCAGTTCGGCGAGCAACTGGAGCAAAGTATGACCGCCAAAGCGGATTTGCTGGAGCAGCGTGGCGATGCCCTGTGTCAGCAATTGCAGCAGTTAGAACAGTTAGAAACCGCTATTCAGCAACGGCTTCCGGCCATGGTGCAATACGATTTAGTCAATAGCCAGCTGCATAGCAGTCAACAACACAACATGTAAGCCCGATCGATCCCTGAGCACGACTTTGGCGCACTGCTTAGCATGACAGTGCGTCTTTTTTTGCCTGAAAGTGCGTTGGCTCTGTCAGGTGGCTTAGTGAAGTCTAATCGTTTTGTAAAAGTATAGTGGTTTAGTAAAGAAGCAAGCAGCAACAGGTTACAGCAGCACAGGCTAAAGGTATGATAGCCAGAGAAGAATAAGGAATTGAAGTGATGTCTATTGTAAAACGTACCTGGCTGGCGATCTTCGCCGCACTCCTGTTGTTATCTATTCTCGGTTATACGCTGTTGTGGCCGGCACTGTTGACCCATTTAACCCAAAAAGAAACGGCCCGTATTGCGGCTATTACGCCGCAGCAGTTGGCAGATACCATGCCGACAAGGTTGGATATTCAACGGATGATGGACGATTTACGCTGGTTGGCGCATGCTGACAGGCAAGGACGTGCCCCGGGCACAGCAGGTGGCCTGGCTGCCCGGGCCTGGCTGGTACAGCAATATAGCGAGATTGGCCTGCAACCGGCCGGCAGCGAGGGCTACTTGCAGCCATACCGTGTGCCAGAGCATTATCAGTTTAGCCGCTTATTGCGCGGCAGAAATGCGCAAATTCCGGCGGTGGATGATGCGGCAAACGTGCTGGGTCTGGTGCCAGGTACAGTGGCAGGTTTAGCGCCTATCGTGATCACGGCCCATTATGATCATCTGGGTATGCATGGCGATAACATTTTTTATGGCGCGGATGACAATGCCTCGGGCGTCGCCACCTTATTAGAGTTGGCACGTTATCTTAAAGAGCAGCCGCTGCAACACCCGGTGTTGTTTATTGCACTGGACAGTGAAGAAAAAGGCTTACAGGGCGCTATGGCATTGTTTAAACATCAGATGTTAAAAGCCTCAGAGCTGGCGTTTAATATCAATATTGATATGCTCAGTCGCGACACCGGGCAACAGCTGTTTGCGGTGGGCACTTATCAGCATCCGTGGCTGGCGCCGCTGATTGCACAAGTACAACAACAAAGCACAGTTAAACTGATGATGGCGCACGACAGGCCTTGGTACAAAGCCGGACGCACGCAAAACTGGACGCTAAGTTCAGATCATGGTGTGTTTCATCAGCAAGGCGTACCTTTTATCTATTTTGGCGTGGCCGATCATCCTGATTACCACACCCCTCGCGATACGGCAGATAAAGTCGATGTGTCTTTTTACCATCAGGTCAGTGAAACCGTGCTGAGTTTTCTGCAGTCTTTAGATGGGCAATTGCTCAAGCGCTAGCCCGGCGCTCAATAACCAAGTCACAGAGGTTTAGCGTGCTTAATTGACATACTTATTTACAAATCATTATAAAGTTCGTACTAGTAAATTATTTAATTGATTGACCATTTTTACTATCATCAGGTACTGTTCACGCAAGTTTAATCAGGGAGTAGCAAAGGATGAGTGCAGCAACCATTTGGATCATTATCGGGGTAATCCTGATTTTATCTGAATTGATGGCCACCAGCATAGTGGCAGTATTTTTAGGGTTGGCGGCAATAGTGGTCGGTATTCTATTGCAGTTAGGCTGGATAGAATCAGCCAGTGCCCAATACACTATTTTTGGTGTGGTCAGCCTGTTATTGCTGTTTAGCGCCCGCGGCCGCTTTAAACGCTGGTTTGTCGGTTATACTGCCGACAGCACTGAGCAACCCAGCCAGCTGAGTAAAGATATCGGCAACAGAGTCACTGTAATTGCAGATTTTCATCAGGGCACCGGGCGGGTGTTGCTAAATGGCGTTCAATGGGATGCGCAATCAGCGGATCTACTTAAAACCGGCGATGTGGCCTGGGTAATTGCCAATGAAGGCATTCACCTGACCGTATCAGCGACTAAACCGCTTTAATCGTTTATTTATGGAGAACAGCTAATGGAAGAAATCAGTATCCAAACCATTCTAACCTTTGGTTTTGCTATCGCGGTGGTAATTACCATCGTCAAAACCGCACGTATCGTGCCGCAAAAAAGTAACTTTGTGATAGAACGGCTGGGTAAGTATTCGCGCACACTGGATTCAGGTTTTCACATCCTGATCCCTTTTATTGATAAAGTGGCCTATATCCACACCTTAAAAGAAGAAGTCATTGACGTGACCCGCCAGACCTGTGTGACCAGAGACAATATTCAGGTTGGCATTGACGGTGTGTTATACCTGCAAGTGGTTGACCCACACAAAGCCAGCTATGGTATCAGCGATTACCGCTACGCTGCATCACAGCTAGCGCAAACCACTATGCGTTCGGTTATTGGCCAGACTGATTTGGATAAAACCTTTGAAGAGCGGGCAAAAATTAACGAAGAAGTGGTAAAAGCACTGGACGAAGCCGCCGCCCCCTGGGGGGTTAAGGTGCTTCGTTATGAAATTTCTGACATTGAACTGCCCATGAGTATTAAAGATGCGTTAGAGCAGCAAATGCGCGCTGAGCGTGAGCGTCGTGCTGCCATTGCCAAGTCAGAAGGTGAACGTCAGGCAATGATTAACGTGTCTGAAGGTCAGAAGCAGGAAGTGATTAACTTGTCAGAAGGTGACAAGATGCGGCAAATCAACGAAGCTGAAGGTCGCGCCCGCGAAATCGAGCTGGTTGCCATTGCTACTGCTGAAGGTATCCGCCAGATCGCTACTGCTATTAATCAGCCTGGTGGCTCTGAAGCAGTTAGCTTGCGGGTTGCCGAGCAATATGTGAAAGAGTTCGGAAACCTGGCCAAAGTGAATAACACTATGATAGTGCCCGCCGAGCTGGCCAATATCGGTGGCGCTGTAGCTGGCTTAACCGAGATATTGAAAATCGCTCAACCAAAGTAACAGCCGCTATATTATAAAGCACAATAAGCCAGCATCTTGCTGGCTTATTTTATTAGGGCGTGTAGACGCCCATTTTTGCAGGAGTAAGGCTTGCGCTTTTCCATCATATTAATAGCTATGTTGTTGCTGGTGCTAGTGTTTTTCTCCGGTTGCTCGGCACGGGTAACGCTGCCGGCTATGGTTGACGAGCCGCGCACTGTGCAGCTGCTTACGCATGGCCAACACAGTTCGATACTGTTGCCTATGGTGACTGGGCATGGTATGTGGATAATGATCAAGGCGTGATCAGTGGCGTGCGGGCCTTGTCGCTGCCCAGCAAAGCGGCCTTTGGCCGCCAGTTGTTGGCGGCTGAGCAGCCAGATGAGTGGCTGGAAAGTGGGGGAGGTGTGGGTATTGGCAAAGCCTGGGTGTTTCAGGCTGAAGCGGCGCGGGTAGATGCATTAATTGCCCGGTTAGAGCAGCAATTTAACCAAGCGGGCACCGTGCCTTATTACAGCGCCGGGCGCCATCTGGCATTTGTGCCTCACCCCCACCCATACAGCTTTAGCCATAATTCAAACCATCAGGTGGCCGACTGGCTGCGGGCCCTTGGTTTTGACGTAACGGGCAGCCCGGCGTTGGGTCATTGGCGGGTTAAAGAAAGCGTTACGGCAAAGTAAGACGACTATGCAACGACCGACTAAGAGCCTGATGCGACGGCCTATTTGGCACTAACCGCAATATTTACCAATAAACTGCCCTTTTTTTCAAACTTAATATTCACGCCTTCGGTCAGATTTCTGGTTATCGTGGTATCAACGTCATTTGGAATTAAGCTCTCGCCAGTGGCACTTTTCAGGGTAACGTCGAGGGTGACACCAGCACTGGTGTTTTTGGGATGAATGACCAAAATGAAATTATTGGGTAAACTTAGTGCGGCATCGCTGCCAATAGTGACCAGATAATCCAGCTGTGCTGCATTTACATCACCGGTTGCCAGTTGCTCTGCCCGGTAATCAACATTCAGTGTTACTGTCTCAGCTGAGGCCATTGAAAAGTTAAAGCCGACTAAGCTGGCTAGCAAAACAAACCCCACACCCAGACCAAATCTAGCCAGACCTTTGCGTGAACTAGTTTGCCCGTTCGCAGCGATAAAAAAGCTGGGCGCTTTGTCAAAGGCGGCGCAAATCGCCTGCAGTGAGTCGTTAGACGATACCCCCGACTTTTCTATGCGCTGAATGGTTCTTAAACTGACACTGGCCACATCGGCCAGTTGCTGTTGGCTCCATGCCCGAGCGCTGCGCTCACTAATAATCAGATCCCGATTTACCTTCATTTCCATACCTGTGCTCCGAAATGTTAAAACCCTATTGTTCAATACTTCGGAGTTATTGTGTTAGGTCACACTTACGACATAGTTAAGACACCCTTGCGACACGACTACGACATGGCTGTGGCATAACTATGCCATCAAATGCTCCTGCTATAACTAACGCAATATTACCGTAATCAGGTTACTTGTTAACTGCAGCGGCAAATAAATATCTGCTATGGCCTAACACTCCGCCATGTCCGGGAAAAAGCTGAGCCGTGGCAGCGCATTTTTGCTATTGTCGGCGCTCACCCCGGCAACACCTCCAGCAAAACATCGAACGCAGCTGTGCCAGGTATGACGCTTGTGCCGGGTAGCGCTGATGGCGGTGGCTAAACAGGCCAATGGCCGTTGGCAGATTAGGGCCCTTGGGCTGGTATTTAAAAGTACCAAATAACTGATCCCAAATGATGAGTGCATGACCAAAATTGGCATTCGCTTCCCGGGCCTGGCTCGAATGGTGCCAGCGGTGTAACTCGTTAGTACTAAACAGGTAATTTAAGATACCACTCTGCAAATCAATATTGGCATGCTGCAGCATGATCACCGGCAGGGTTAAGGCCAGATAGCCAACTAACAACTCAGCCGGCACGCCAAGCAGCATTAACGGAAAGGTACTGAGCATAAACATCAGCAGATAATTCAGCGGATGAAAGCGAAAGTTGTTTAATGCATACAGCCGCTTACTGCTGTGGTGCATCGCATGCAACCACCACAGCCAGCCGACGGAATGATGCAGCCGGTGCAGCCAGTATCGGGCAAATTCAATTAGCAGGGTGACTAGTAGCAGTTGCAACCAAAATGGCGTATTGGTCATCAGGCTACTATAGCTGGCAAACAGATCAAACACGCCATAAATCGCCACGGCCAGCAGTGGTGCCAGGTATTTAAGCAGCGGATCTATAAGACCCAATAGGACGGCACTGCTGCTGATATCCAGCGTCAGATCGCCCTGGCTGTGGTTCCAGTTAGCCTGACATGGCAGATAGCGCTCCAGCAACATGGCCAGCAGCAAAATACTTATCGCAGTTACCGTAACCAGCAGCTCCAGCGCCAGGCCGTAAGCCTGGCCCAGGAAAAAAATACTGAGACTGGCCAGTACGGCCATCGCTAAAAATAAGCGGCTTATAGTCTGTTTTAGTAAAGATTGTCTTTGCATACACTCGTCTCCCACCAGCAAGAGGCCCAGTGTAAACCTTGCCCTTAGGGGACGAGTCAATAGGGTTACTGGCGAAACAATGCTTTAAAACAATGGGCGTTGGCAGGCCGGATCGGCGCTTAAACAAGCTTCGATTACCGCCTGTTGCTGCTGCACCTGTAACCGTTGTTGCTGCAATTGCGCAATCTGCTGTTCCAGTGATTGCAGCTTGTTGCTCAGCAGCCGGGTAATCACCTGCCAGTCAATACCCTGTTCTGGAGCATGTCCTGAGTGGCTAATGGCCTGCTTGATCTCTGCCAGGCTAAAGCCCAGTTGCTGCGCCTGTTTAATCAAAGAAAGACGTTCAATATCGCGCTCATGGTACACCCGGTAGCTGCCGCGGCGGCTGGCAGGGGGCAGTAAACCAATCTGTTCATAGTGACGGATAGTTTTAGTAGAGACGCCGCATAACTGCGCTAATTTTCCGATATACATAGCTCACCAAGGTTAACGTGATTGCGCCGTCGGCTGCGGTGGGTAGCCCGCTGACACGAGGTATAGGCACGCCTACTCTAGCACAATCTCAAATTCACAAAAATGAGCAGTTTTTTAGCAGTTTTGGTATGTCATTTCGAATACATTGCCCGCAGGTAGCGCAAACGGATGGGACAAGCTACCTGGCAGTGTTGCCGTCCCTTTCTATCACAGGGAGAAATATGTGATGAGTACACACTTATTACAGCTAGCACGTTATATATTTTTAATTGGCCTGTTTATTGGTTTTAATCAGGCTCATGCCTGGCAGGCCCGCCACAATATTACCGCCGCAACCTTTACGCAGCTGGATGCTGAAAACAGGAATAAAGGCTATCAACTCAGTTATCTTAACGGCCATAATGTTAATGGCCAGGCGCGCTATAATGCCATCTGGCGCAAAATGCCGGCCAATGTCACCCGGGTCGCTTTTCACCAGTTAACGGATGCCGGCTATCAGCAGCGGGTTAACAGCTTGCAGGCGCAAGGCTTCAGACCCGTGATGGTTAACCCCTTTGCTGTGGGTAACCAGCAGATCTTTACGGCGATTTTTGAAAGAAAGCCACAGGCACCAGCCTGGTATGCCAGACATCATTTGACGTCTGCACAGTATCAGCAAGAATATGATACCCAAAAAGACCGCGGCTACCGGCTGTTGCATGTGTCTGGGTATAACCGTAGTGGTGAAGCCCGCTATGCCGCCATATGGCAGCGTGACAGCGGCCCGACCATCAGAGCTAGCCATGGCATTTCGGCCGCGACCTATCAAAGCCAGGTAAACAACTATCGCCGGGCCGGTTTTGCACCGGTACTGGTAGATGTGTTTCACCTGAACGGCCAGGATTACTATTCTGCCATCTGGCATAACAGCGGCCCACGCTGGTCAGCGCGGCACGATATTGCAGGCAATGATTACCAGCAAGTGTTTAATGATCATCGTTTTGAAGGTTTTTACCCAACTGTAGTGGTCGGTTATGGCAATGGCCGCACGCTGTCACATGCAGCTATATTTAACAATACTGCCTGGCATAGTCCGTCTTTGAGCCAGCTGAATAGCCGTATTGAGTCATTTCGTCAGCTGAATAATTTATCAGGCTTGAGTATCGCCATCACCATGGATGAGCGCCTGGTGTATGCCAAAGGTTTTGGCCTGCGCGATCCCCTGACAAATGCCAATATGAACAGCAATACTTTAGGCCGTATCGCCAGTAACTCTAAAACGCTCACCGGCGCTGCAGCATCCCGATTGATTGATGAAAACCGCCTGGATCCGCAAGCACGGGTGTTTGGTCCTAATGGTCTGCTGAATCACCTCTATACCTTGCCGGTTTGTAATGCCCTTGATTTTGCCTGCCACCTAAACCGCTCCAGGATCCTGAACATCCGGGTGTTAGATGTACTGGAACACAGTATGGGCGGTTGGTCTAATCAATCTGCGGTGGAAGCATGTGCCCCGATGATCCACTTAGGTTATGGCTGGAATATTTGTGCCCAGGACACCGTAAATATGGCTGCAGCCGGCCGCAATCAGTTCACTAACTTTGTGGTAAACAATATACGGTTAATGCAAAACCCAGGCGGTGCCATGAACTATTCCAACGTGGGTTACAATATTGCCGAGCAATTGATAGAGGTGGCCTCAGGTCAGAGCTATGAAGGCTATATGATGCAGCGTTTTGTTAATCCGGCGGGCTCTGATTGTCGCTTGGCGCAGGCTAATAATGTGCTGTTTGACAATGAAATTGCCTATGCACCAGGTCTTGCCTATATCATGAACCATAGAAGGATGGCTGGCCATGGTGGCTGGGTATGCTCTGCAGCAGGCTATTTACGCTTGATGACCCGGCTGGATGGCGGCAATAAACGCCCTGATTTACTGTCAGCCAATGCCTTTACCAACATTTTTACTAACTCGCAGCGCAGTGGTAATAACTATGCTAAAGGTATCAGAAATACCGGTGACCGCTTAACCCACGGCGGCGTATTAAGCTCGATAAACTCAAACTATACGCTGTGGACCAGCGACCGCATGTCAGTGTTTGTGATGGTCGACACCCAACAGAATGGTTACAGCAATACTGATTTTACTCCGCTGTTTGATGATATTCGCGCGGGTGATATCCAGTTCCCTGCCTTTGACTTATTCTAAGTGGCATTAACGCCTAAAGCTTAACAAACCGCCCTGCTTAACAGGGCGGTTTTTAGTTCCTTACCCGCAGCCATAAAAAACTACGTCATAGCAAAATGTTTACGCTATACTAAACATAAGTTGCAAGTTTGTGTATTTATTGGGTAAATGTGAGTCAACCATCACTAGCCATACTGTCAAAACTACTACAATGGATTGAGCAACAGCAAAATCCACAACAACTTTGTCAGCAGTTTCCGCAACAACTGGTTCAGTATTTACAATTGCCCGATCAGGTGATTTATCTGGCAGAGCCTGGTGCTGTCCTCACGCAGGTGGCCGCCGCTGGCAGTAAGTTTTGCCCGGTTGCCGGGGTGAATAATCCAATCCGGCTGATGCAGGGCCAGGGCATAGTGGGCCTGGCTGCCCAGCAAGCCGACAGTCTGTTAATCAATGATACCCGCCATACGGCGCACTATATAAAAGATGATGCCGCCAGGTTGGCAGAGTTGGCCACCCCTATACTGTATCAGGGCGAATTACTGGCCGTACTGGATGCCGAACATCCGCAGGCCGGATTTTTTCAGCCAGATCACCTGTTTTTTTACCAGAGTCTGGCCGCGGTGCTGGGGCCGCGACTGGCAAATCTGCAAGCAAAACAACGGCTGGCCAGTAGTGTGCTGTTATCAGCCAGCGAAGCAGCTAGGCCAGCTAAGCGGCCCGCGCCGCTAAGCATTGCGCCTGTCTGGTGCAGTGCTAAACAATTCGCTCAGGCCTTAGTGTACTGTTTGAAACATTTTTTGCATGAACAGCGCTGGCCAGCCGAGCTGTTGCAACAGCTGGCACTGCTTGCCTGCCTACCGTCGGATCATCACAGCCGGGCTTTTGTCCTGAAGCAGCTGATCCAGCAACAGTTGCAGCAATTGGCGGCCAGGCCGGCTACCGCTTTATGGGGGCGGCTGCTGCAAGACCGTTATACCCAGCAACGTTTATCGCAAATGCAACTGGCTGATCAATTTCATATGGCGTTTAGTACCTTCCGGCGCCATCAGAGCCTGGCGATCCAAAGCCTGAACAGCCTGCTGTGGCAGCAGGAACTGTATTGCCGGCAACAGTATTCCCGCCAGGCCGGTTAAGTCGCCGTTGGCAAAAATTATTTCAGTAAAAAAGGAGCTATGATGACACCAGAAAGCACCATGACCGTTATTGGTGACAGCCAGTTTTATCTGGAACCGGATTGTTATTATTATGCCAAAGCCGCTGCCGTCGGGCAGCCAGCATTGCACCGGATGATTTACCGTGATGACAAAGAGATCACCGTGGTCACTACCGAACAGGGGCTGGCCGATTTGGTGTTGCTGGATCGCAATCCGGAACAGTGGCGCTTGTTTGTTATTGATTGCGCCAATCCGTTTTACTGTGTTGGATTTTTAGCGAACATTGCCTCTGTCATGGCCGAGGCCAGCATTGATATTTTGCTTATTTCCTTTTTTAGCCGCGATCTGGTGTTCGTCCAGCAGCACCAGGTGCAACAGGCTGCGGCCCTGCTGCAGCACATCGGCTTTGTACCCAGAGCACTATAGCCTTGATTGTTTAAGTTAATCGCCTCTGACGGCGATAATGTCGGCATAGGTTTCAGTCTTAATGTTGTGGCTAAATTTTAAGCAGTCAGTCACTACGCCTTTTTTAGATAGCCGGCAGCCGTCAAGCTAACTGCTTGAATTTATTACCCCCCCATGTTAATTCTTTTATTAATTAATATTAATATTAATATAACAAAAAAGAATATAACAAATCATTGTAGTTCCTCTTTTATCCAAGTACTGTCCGCGCACTTACAAAGTTTGCTGTATTGTAAACACAATAGTAGTGTGAGGTTGTTGTGGCAGAACAAGGATTGTTTCGCGCTAGTGCGGTTAAGCAGCAAAGCGCGCGTTTAGATGGCGATGTTATTATTGCCCAACCACTTAGCAGCGCTGTGCTGACCGCTATTTTACTGGCCGTGGTAGTGGCGATTATTGTCTTTCTTAGTGTGACCTCCTTTAACCGCAAAGAAACCGTGACCGGCTACTTAAAGCCCGATATGGGCCTGGCCAAGGTGATGTCTTCGCGCAGCGGCGTTATTCAGCAGCTGTTTGTTGATGATGGCCAGCAGGTTAATGCCGGCGACCGCCTGGCATTGGTAACCATACCCGAGCATTTATCGGCCGGTGACAGCCTGACCGGCACCCTGTTACAGGGCTTGGTGCAACAAACCGAGCTGGTCAGCCTGCGCAAGCAACAACTGCTGAGTCAGTTTGCCCAGCAGGAAACCGAATACCGCAGCCGCCTTAGCTTAAGCGATAATTTACTCAATGATATCCGTGCCCAGCAGCAATTGCTGCAACAACGGCTGCAGTTAAACCAGCAGCGCCAGCTGGATTTTCAAGGACTGCAGCAACGCGGCGCCATTTCGACTACCGAGCTGCAACAACAGCAAGAGCTGGTGTTAAATATCCGCCAGCAGTTAGCAGAGCTCAATGCCAACGAGCAAAACCAAAAAGCCCAGATAGCCCAGCTAAGCGGCTTGTTACAGCGCTTGCCTAATGAGCAGCAGCAACAACTGGCACTGCTCGACACCGACATTTCCCGTCTGGCGCAACAACAAACCGAGCTAAATGCCCGGGGTGAAATGCTGATTACCGCGCCCATTAGCGGCCGGGTGACCAACTTAATGGCCGAGCTAGGCAACAATGTGCAGCCGGGTATACCGCTACTGACCATAATGCCGGATAACGCCTTGCTGGAAGCGGTGTTACTGGTGCCGACCCGCGCTTATGGTTTTGTACAGCCCGGTCAGCGCACCCGCTTACGCTTTGATGCCTTTCCGTACCAGCGCTTTGGTTTGTATGAGGGGGAAGTGATAAAAACGGCGCAGGCTATCGTGCTTCCGAATGAAGTCGATATGCCTGTCGCCGTACAGGAGCCAGTGTACCGGGTACAGGTCGCACTGGAGCTGCAACACATCCGCGCTTATGGCAACACAGTCCCGCTACAATCGGGCATGCTGTTAAGCTCAGATATCGTGCTGGAACAACGCAGTCTGTTAGCCTGGTTGTTTGAGCCGATTTTAAGCCTGCAAGGGCGGTTATGACGCTCGGTAAAGAGCAAACCTAAACTTAAAAACGTCTCAAGGAGAGATAATATGCAAGAGTTAACATTTGAGCAAGTGGAAGTGGTTGTCGGTGGTTCAGGTTGTACTTACGCAGGTGAAAGTTACTCAGAAGGCTCTCGCAAGGAGCAAGAGGGAGTAATTATGGAGTGCGTTAATGGCAAATGGGTTCAATCCGCCTAAAACTGCAATTTTTTGGTGCCGAGTTGACTTCGGCACTTTAAGTTAAGGAAAAGGTTCATGATTAAGAAAACTTTGATATTTATTGCATTTTTTTTGTGCAGCGCTGGTAGCTTTGCGGCTGAGCAGAATAAGAGTGATTCTGTAGAAATAGATTTCAAAAAGTTTTGTTATTACCAGGATCAAGCTTTTTCTGAAGGCGCGCGTTTAAAGCAGCAAGGGCAAATCATGCAATGCGCTCGCAACGAAAAGGGCTCGTTATATTGGGTAAAAATTAAAGACTAAAGCATTAATGTGACATGAAAAAATGGTGAGTCACAACACATCCGCGCTTATGGCAGCACAGTCCCGCTACAATCGGGCATGCTGTTAAGCGCAGATATCGTGCTGGAACAACGCAGTCTGTTAGCCTGGTTGTTTGAGCCGATTTT